>JARYLI010000055.1 GCA_029907715.1 Methanothrix sp. | reverse complement strand
GCGTCCTCGCTAACTTTATGGCACTTTCATTCTAACAAGGACTTGGTCGTTTCTTCAAGATCAATGATCCCACAGAGCCTTTGCGTGGCGGAATGGCGGCATTTTTTCTACAATTGGATCATGGTTGACCGGTCAACCTCCAACTATTTTACGGAGGTGCAAGATCCATGGGACTGACAGATGATCAGAAGACGGATGTTGCCTTGTTTCGCTTTTCCCTGATCGCTCCGCTCCTGAACAACCAGGTGGCCGATCCGAGGGCCTACCTGGAGGAGGTGGCGTCGAAGACCTGGGACGTTCCCCACTACGGGAAGAAGGAATACAACGCCAAGACGATCCGGCGCTGGCTCTGGGATTACCGCCAGCGCAACATCGACGGGCTGAAACCCCAACCCAGAAGTGACCGGGGATCATCCAGGGTGATTCCGGATGATCTGGGGAAGCGGATCGTGGACCGCCGGCTGGAGAATCCCCACCTCTCCGTCATGCTGTTCTACGACCTGCTGGCC
>JARYLI010000054.1 GCA_029907715.1 Methanothrix sp. | reverse complement strand
GGACAGGTCCGAACGGCCATTGTGTCTCATCCCCGTGATTTGGCGGATCGGTATGTTTGAAGAATGAAGCGAGATCGAATGGATCTGGTCTGGGTAATCAGAGCCGCTCTTATGTATTTAGCAACTTTAATGCAAGCCGGTTGCTGGATGTGCTTCATTCACTTGGCATGACAGCATACCGGAACCAATATCGCCCCTAGAAGTTATCAGATGGATAAAAGCGATCAGAGCTATCACTCCGGCGATTCGACCACACGAGCCTCTGCTGTTATGCGCAACCCTTTTATTCTTTGATCTTGAGTCAACTTCTCCATCAACATCAGGGGAGATGCCGAGGACAGGTCGTGTGCTCGAATCGCAGAATGAATCGAGAGCTTCGGGCGATATATCTCGGATGTACTGAAACACCGCATGCAACAGCAGAGGCGTGCCAAAAGGATGAAAGTGTTTCTGGTTGTAGAGGCGATGATCTGCAAAAATCGAGATTGGTCACTTTCATGGTAAACATGAAAATCCACAAAACAGGCGAAGGGCTGCATGGCAGCGATCATCTGGCAAAAAGCAAGA
>JARYLI010000053.1 GCA_029907715.1 Methanothrix sp. | reverse complement strand
GAATGGATGAGAATTCCTATTAACCCCTCCTTATGACGTGTTGTAGCGTATTTGTATTGCAGATTTTATATCAAATGGGCAGGTTTTTAAGCATCCTCGGATGAGTGCTTTCACGAATCACATCACATGCCGTACAAGTTGCTGCGCACATAAGGGCGGATCGATTTTACGCTGGACGATCTTGATGACAGATGGTATTTGCTCAATATCGTGAGCGTACTTTATGTATCCCACATTCCGCATTAACGGAATAACTTTCAGTCGTGATTGATAATAGTAGTATGAATGCGAAAACAATTACCATTGGCATTTGTTAATTAACTTACAAACAATGCAAAATTTTTTATATTAAATTTTTATAAGTAATAATATTACGCAATTCTTATTATTATTTTATTACATCCGTTTCTTATTACTAGAATATGAGCACTGATATTTACAAATGATATCTTAATAATTCTTATTAATATGCAATATGTAATTTTCATAAATTTCAACTTACATGAATTTACTGCGGAATGTGGGTTGTATCAATGGACTTGATGACACATTCATTGAGTTCAGATGCATGCGACC
>JARYLI010000052.1 GCA_029907715.1 Methanothrix sp. | reverse complement strand
GCACCTGACCCCCCTGCCGGCCAGGGAGTTCGACTACGCCCGGACCAGAACGGCAGAGGTGGATAGCCTGAGTCTGGTTAAGTTTGACCGGAACCGCTATTCGGTGCCGGTGGCCCTGGCCGGTAAAACAGTAACGGTTAAGGGCTATCCCTTTCAAGTGAAGATCTATTACCGCTCCCGGGAAATAGCCTGCCACCCACGCTGTTACCAGCAAAACAAAACCAGGCTGGAATGGGAGCATTACCTGCCGTTGCTGGTGAAAAAGCCCCGTTCTTTGCAAAATGCCCTGCCCTTGCGTCAGGCAGTCCTACCGACCGGTTTAAACCAGCTGAAAGAACACCTGCTGGCCCGGGCTCAAAGCTACGAACTCGCCCTGGTGCTGGGCCTGGTTATGGAACATGGCGTTGAAGCGGTGGAAGAAGCCATTATTCAGGCCCTGGCAGCAAACCAGTACAGCTTCCAGGCTGTACACTACTATCTGACCAGCAAGAAAAAACCGGTGACTTGCCAGCTCGAACTGGAAAAAGGCTTGCCGCAGGTAAAACCAGTGGACCTGCACATCTACGACCAGTTCCTGGGAGGTGCGGCCCGGTGAGCACCCCC
>JARYLI010000051.1 GCA_029907715.1 Methanothrix sp. | reverse complement strand
ATGCGGAAGTCGAGGACAAACGGCCCGTCTGTTTCTATGGCAGCGCTGAGTGCGGCCCGGACATCAGAGGGGTCCTCGACTCTCATCCCATCGATCCCGTATGCGTTGGCAACCTTGACGAAGTCAACAGGTGGAAGCTCTGTGTAGGAGTAGCGGCGGTCATAGAAGAGCTCCTGCCACTGCCGGACCATCCCAAGGAACCGGTTGTTGAGAATGGCAACCTTGACGGGTATCCTGTAGTGTGAAACGGTCCCGAGTTCCTGGATGTTCATCTGGAAGCTCCCGTCTCCTGCGATATCGAAGACAACTTGGTCCGGGCGCGCGAAATGTGCCCCCATTGCAGCCGGAAAACCGTAACCCATCGTCCCGAGCCCTCCGGACGTGATCCAGGTCCGGGGTTTTTTGAAGCAGTAGTACTGGGCAGTCCACATCTGGTTCTGACCGACCTCGCTCACGATGATCCCCTCTCCCTTCAGGAGCGCCGAAAGTTCCTCGATGATGAACTGGGGCCGCAAGGACCCGTCTTTGGGGTAGCGCATCGGGTACTTCTCCTTCCATGCCCGGATACGTGCCAGCCATTTTTCGTAGTCCTTCTTCTTCTGGATGCGGGCGAGCATCTCCTTCAGGACGGACTTTGCATCTCCCACGATCGGG
>JARYLI010000050.1 GCA_029907715.1 Methanothrix sp. | reverse complement strand
CCAAACAAAAATGAAATCAGTAAAATCGCTCCAGTGATTTTAGACTGCCAATGTTCGAGCGAATCAAGGCGTCTATCATGCTCCTGGAGTGTTGAATATAAACTATCCAGCATTTTTTTGATGTACATTGTCCTTTCATCAATCCGTGAAAGTTTGGCTTCAATATTCGAGTTTTCTTCATTCATTCAACTCACTCCATAAATCCCAGAAGTTTGCGGGCTTCTTCTCGTGATAGTATCCCCAACTGGAATCCTCGTAATGCGATGTCTGAGTTGATCCTGGATTTCTCAATCTCAATTTCTTCCTGATCCGGATCACGGAATTCGGTTTCGAGATAAAAATCCGAGATTAAAGATTTTTCGAGAGTCCAGTTCATTCGCGGGAACTCCTTTTCAAATAATTCTATCAGATCTGTCTCAAGATTTCGCATCAGTCCGTAACCAATCGTGTACATGAACTGGCGAGTAATCCGCCCGATTGCATAGGTCGAACCTTCTTCATAACCCAGTGCAGACAGCGGAATGCCTAGCCTCGCTGATATCGATCTGTTGCAGTCCTGGATTGTTGCAGACACATCAGGATATATCGATCTTGGTTCCAATCGCCTGAGCTCAATTTGTTTGGAGTGTATGAAGAGATGATCCGGTTCGATAGGC
>JARYLI010000049.1 GCA_029907715.1 Methanothrix sp. | reverse complement strand
GAAGACGAAGGCCAGCCGTGGAACTGGACAGTAGCTTACGAAACCGCGATCGGCGTGCTTAATCTAACTCCAGATGAATTTTTTGATCTTACCCCTCATGAAATCAATCTCAAAATCCGGGCATTCTCCCAAAATCATGAAAGATTCATTTCTGATCTCCATTTCCTGGGAATGCTGGTATCTGTCGCGGTGAACTCTCCGAAGGATTATCCAAAGCTGGAGAATTTGCTGAACAAACCTAAGAAACAAATTCGTACAGATGTTGATGAGGAAATTAAAAACCGAATTAAAAATCGGTTGATGAGGCTCAAACATGCCTGGAGAACAAGTAGCGGCGGCTTATGCGAAAATCTCACTTGATGCGGCAGAATTCCATTCCGGATTGAAACAAGCGGAATCTGCATTCTCGTCTTTCGCCAGAAATGTAGAGAGTACTGGTTCGAAAATCGCCGGTGTGATGACGACCATCGGGAAAGGAGTGGTAGCTGGATTTGCGGCAGTGGGCGCGACGGTGACTGGTGGGGTCGCGGCATTCTCGGATTTTGAAAAAGGTCTGGCGTCGGTTTCGAAGACCACAGGGATCACCGGAAAGGATTTGGAAGCACTGGGCGATTCAATCCGCCAGCTGGCTCGAGATACGCCTGTCACCGTCAGCGAACTGGAAAAAATAGCTGAGACAGCTGGGTCGCTGGGC
>JARYLI010000048.1 GCA_029907715.1 Methanothrix sp. | reverse complement strand
CTCACCTTATATGTAAAACTTTGTTTCCTACTTCTCCGCATAGCGATTTCTCTAGATCTGCATTTCTTACAGATCAATCTCTCCGGAATTTTCTTAATTCTGTCGTAATATTGATTCGTCTCGTCCAGCAGAACCCCACAAATATTACATCTCCGTTCTGACATAATTATCAAGGAATTTGACCTGTTCTTCGTATAAATATTTTTCTATCAATTAAAAGATCGAATGATTACGACCGCATTGTTTATATAGTTTGCAAATGAAAACAGATAATGCTCCAGTAGTGTAGCTGGTCAATCACCTCGGCCTTTCGAGCCGAAGACTCGGGTTCAAATCCCGACTGGAGCGCAAATTCAAATTGAATAATGTATTATAATCACGCGAATATTTTAATCTTCTCACCGAAAATTATTTATACTTTTTAGGGTTTTTTGATAATGGAGGTAAAATGATGGAGTTTGTTCGAAAGATCACAACGCGGCAGGAAGCAGCGGAAGAGCTAATAGATCTTGGGGTGCGCGGCATCGCATTGGATATCGCGCTAAAAGCCGGTGCCCCACGGAGACATAGAGACAGAGTACATTTAATCAAGCATCAGCTGGCTCATGACTTACAAAAGCGATTCGGAGAGATCGAAATGATCAGAAATTGGTCGGTGGGGTTGTGCGCGATGGAGTTAACCACCTCCATCGCGGCGAG
>JARYLI010000047.1 GCA_029907715.1 Methanothrix sp. | reverse complement strand
CTTCCTGATGAAACTCTCAAGCTCCTCTCGTTCGCCTTCTTTCAAACTCACTTCATGCACTCTCTTTCTACCCATAGTCTGGATAGATCAACGCAATGGTTAAAACATTTTGTTATGGAGCACTAGTCTCTCACCACTGCCTGGCCTCACCCCTGGCTGTCGTGCTCTGGCCTCTGTCCTTTGTCCTGTCTCTCCTGTCTGTCTCCCCCTCTCCTACCTGTCCTGCCTGCCTTTTGTCAGCTCGTTCATTCCACATGATGTATGAATTTACCCTTCTCTGCGAGAATCATCTGTGAAACAAACCAAAACCGTTTTTCATTCGATGAGACAAATTTTATTTTTCACAAAACCCGCAAGCTTTACTGGTTTAGTGAAAAGGTCATGACTCAACCCGTCCGCCCCGTCGGACATCGCGCCAGTAACACTGTTGTACGATAACATGGTTCTTCCCCCCAATGCTGTCATACTTTAACCACTCTTTCCGCTCGATTACATAGCAGAAAACTTGATACGTAAATAGTAATTAGTATTACATGGGATATTCCCCGTCGATGTTCAGCAGCGTCTGGTTTGCACGATCTGATAATACCTCCTTGCTATTTGACGCTGCTGATACATTCGATGCGATCTATCGCTTCTTCGGCGCTATGATGGACTCTGGCGCCTCCTCGATCGTGTAGATCGCATGCTTGAAGATGACCACCG
>JARYLI010000046.1 GCA_029907715.1 Methanothrix sp. | reverse complement strand
GTTTAATAGGTTGTGCAAGCTGGTTGCTGGAACCACCCAAGGAGCGTGGCAGACCAATGTCATCAAATCATCAGAGGGTCATGCATATGTCATCGGTTAAGGGATCTTATGCGAATAATATGGTCGTATTTAACAATCTGCTATTACAAGATACGCTCTTATCCATCTGATAACTTGCGCGTGGCAGTATTGGTTCCGGTATGCTGCCCAGCCAAGTGATTGAGCGCATCCAGCAACCAGCTTGCAGTACCTCCAAGTTGCTAAACACATAAGAGCGAATGAATATTATGTGCGCAGCAACTTGTACGGCATGTGATGTGGTTTGTGAAGGCACCCATCCAATCACACAAACGCATATCATGACCAGTGCCCCTGTGGGCAAGTTATCATATGGATAAGAGCGTACTATGAATATCTCTAAATCTGCGAATACAGGTATCGGTGCCGATTGGTGAGATCGATATCATCTGCCTCAAAGGTCTTTCTCAAGATGATACTCATGTAAAATTTGTTGAGCGATTCTTGTACCAATCTGCCTTAACCGATGACACATGGCCAAGAGCAACCTCGCGAAGTGCCTGGCTCACATGGCGGCAGACGCTCCATCCGGACGATCGATGTATGGCGTGCATTCAGACTTGATGGTATCCCAGCGCTGGGGGAGTATGGATGTACACAGAACATGGCAATCTTTTGTGTCTCGAGCATCATTTGTCAGATAACATTATAAAAATTATCGTTTAATTTTTACATA
>JARYLI010000045.1 GCA_029907715.1 Methanothrix sp. | reverse complement strand
AGAACGCCCCGAGCGTCGAGAAGGTTGTTGTGGTCAAGAGGGCAGGGCTTGACGTCCCGATGAAGGAGGGCCGCGATATCTGGTACCACGATCTCGTCAAGGATCAGCCTGCTGAGTGCCACACAGAGGAGCTCGATCCAGAGGACAGGCTGTTCATCCTGTACACATCAGGCACAACTGGAAAGCCGAAGGGCATCGAGCATGCACATGGCGGCTTCTGCGTCGGGCCTGCATACACCACCGCATGGGCTCTGGACGTCCATGAGGAGGATGTCTACTGGTGCACAGCCGACTGCGGCTGGATCACAGGCCACTCCTACGTCGTCTACGGCCCGCTCTGCCTGGGCGCGACGAGCATACTCTACGAGGGCGCTCCAGACTATCCGGACATCGGCAGATGGTGGTCCATCATCGAGGAGTACGGTGTCTCCGTCTTCTACACAGCTCCCACTGCGATCAGGATGTTCATGAAGGCCGGAGATGAGTGGCCGAAGAAGTACAACCTCAAGTCGATCAGGATTCTCGCATCCGTGGGCGAGCCGCTCAACCCCGAGGCATATGTCTGGTTCAGGAACAACATCGGAGGAGGGCAGGCACCGATCATCGATACATGGTGGCAGACCGAGACAGGATGCCACGTGATCGCTCCGCTCCCGATGACACCTGAGAAGCCCGGCTCTGTGGCGTTCCCGCTGCCCGGATTCAACACCGACATCTACGATGAGGATGGCAACTCCGTGCCACTCGGCTACGGCGGAAACATCGTCCAGAAGACGCCCTGGCCGTCGATGCTCCGCGCGTTCTTCAGGGATCCCGAGAGGTACATGAAGGAGTACTGGCAGATGTACTGGGA
>JARYLI010000044.1 GCA_029907715.1 Methanothrix sp. | reverse complement strand
CTTCATGAACTCTCTTTCTACCCATAGTCTGGATAGATCAACGCAATGGTTAAAACATTTTGTTATGGAGCACTAGGCGATCAAGTTCATATAACCGAACTGTCTGCTTTTATATATTCAGCAGAGTGCATAGCAGCACCGGTACCTCTGCGGACAAGTTATCAAATGGAGAAGAGTGAGGTGATCTTATGGGAAATCAAACAGACGAAAAAGTAATTGCAGCAAACGAGTTAAAGGATGCGGTTATAGCTAGTGAGAAAAAGCAAAAAATAATAAAAAGTAAAACATTCTGGAAGATGTTTAAAGTTTATTCTCGGCAACCTCAGACAGTAGAAGAAGTAAAAAAACTATTGGATGAGCGTGACCTTAAAGTGGAATTAAAACCCATGCATGGAAAAGAAAATGAAGACGTGATCTTTGGAAAAGAGCCGGTAGATGGTTACTGGATCGTAATCTCTTCAATAATAAAGCCTCCACTTCCACCACCGACATGCAACAAACCCTCAGATAAGTGGTTTGAGGATATGCAAAAAAAGGTTTTTGAGACCGAAAAAGAAGTTGTAACATATTTTATAGATCCTCTCCGAAAAGAATTAGGTTATGATGAAGATGATGTTGTGATTGGCTATAAAATAAAAATGTTCAAGGGTTCAAGGGCTGTATACACCGAGGCAGATTTTGTGTTATTCAATGGCACTGAAAGAACCCCAGAAAATGCACTTCTGGTGATAGAAGCCAAGAACAGCAATAATGAGATCACTCCGGATCACATTAAAGAGGCACAGTCTTATGCGAAAGAGTTGATACCAGCCTATTATGTTGTTACCAATGGTCGACGGACTAAAGTATATCAGTTCAA
>JARYLI010000043.1 GCA_029907715.1 Methanothrix sp. | reverse complement strand
CCGGCAAAAGATTTATGTAAAATAGACCCCTCATATGGGCTGTTGCAAGGCGAATCCCGATGAAAAGGGAACTGAAATCCTAAACACGGCGCACATATCGATACGATTTTTCAGGTTGCAAGGCGAATCCCGATGAAAAGGGAACTGAAATCACTTCTTCTCGATCTCTGTGCACAACCCAAGCCAGGTTGCAAGGCGAATCCCGATGAAAAGGGAACTGAAATTGAGGAGAGGGATGGCAACCTGGGCCACATGATGGTCCTCAAGTTGCAAGGCGAATCCCGATGAAAAGGGAACTGAAATTGCCATCTGCATCGTACACTGGCGCAGCCTTGAGTTGCAAGGCGAATCCCGATGAAAAGGGAACTGAAAGGTATATTGGCGATAGGCTTCTATCAAGCGCGAACCCCCGTTGCAAGGCGAATCCCGATGAAAAGGGAACTGAAAGATTTCTGATCATTTCGTCGCTTGCGATCTCTCCGAGTTGCAAGGCGAATCCCGATGAAAAGGGAACTGAAAGATGTGAGTATCAGACATTATCCCTATACGGTGGATCTCAGTTGCAAGGCGAATCCCGATGAAAAGGGAACTGAAAGTCTCAAATTTATTAAAGTCTTCATTCGGTCCACCCTGTTGCAAGGCGAATCCCGATGAAAAGGGAACTGAAAGAATTGGGTAGTCGTTACCCTCATTCGCGTAAAAAATTGTGTTGCAAGGCGAATCCCGATGAAAAGGGAACTGAAAGGTACTGTGTCGGCATCAAAGCCGAGATCCTCGGCCTCAGTTGCAAGGCGAATCCCGATGAAAAGGGAACTGAAAGTGATCTGTGCTGGGCAGTGAGGGTGGGCGGGTTGCAAGTT
>JARYLI010000042.1 GCA_029907715.1 Methanothrix sp. | reverse complement strand
CTCACTTCATGAACTCTCTTTCTACCCATAGTCTGGATAGATCAACGCAATGGTTAAAACATTTTGTTATGGAGCAGTAGTATAAATTCCTTGCCAATAAAACCAAATAAATTTGATTTAATTCTTTTAACAGAGGTACTGGAGCATTTGGATAAAAAGACATATTCAGAGGCTATAGCCGAGGTCAGGCGTCTAAATGCGAAATATATTCTGATAACAGTCCCCTATAAGGAGGACATAGATATTGGTCTCTGCAAATGTGCAAAATGTGGCAATTTATTTAATACAAACCACCATAGATTAACATTTAATGAGAACAAAATTGTTGAAACCTTCCCAGATTACGTGGTGGAGTCGGTGAAATACGAATCGTATCGTATTCGTCCTAATGTTTTTTTATTTAAATTAAAACAAAAACTTGGACTTTATTCGTACTCAGATGCTTCTATATGTGATAAATGTGGGTCCAGACCGGTTCGGCCTCACATGATATGGAGATACATATTTGGAATACCCAATCGAATTGATATGTTTTTTAAAAGAATGGTTGGATTGAAAAAGCCATATCATCTCATGATGCTCATGAGAAAGTCCTGAAATACCCAATGCTATCTATTCCTGAATAAACTTGATTTCAACTTAGTCACAAGTCCGCTGATCGATAGGTCTGATTTAATTATGTATATAGAATATATCACAATAACCACTGCTGGCAGTGTGCCGAAATTGCTGTAAAAGTATGGTAGAGAATCCCGACGATCGGAGTTTGCTGTCGGAGTTGTGACATGCTGTGTTGGATAAGTAGCTTTATATTCATATATTCTCTCTTATTCTTTCAAGAATCTTCGTCATAATGTTATACG
>JARYLI010000041.1 GCA_029907715.1 Methanothrix sp. | reverse complement strand
TGCTGTGTTGGATAAGTAGCTTTATATTCATATATTCTCTCTTATTCTTTCAAGAATCTTCGTCATAATGTTATACGCTTAAAATTATAGTATAAAATGTGAACATCCTGCGTACTTCGCGAATCATGCTTTCCTTCGAAGTGGCCCTCACAGTCTCGCCAAATATCCTCTTAATTGCTGAGAATACACTTTCAGCCGCCCACCTTCTTCCATATCCATGCACAATTTTCCAACTGTGGTATCCATACTTCATAAACTCAAGAACTGGTTCGGCTCTGGACGAGCCTGCTTTGACGATAGCATTCTTCCTGATCTTGATTCCAGGCATATCTACGCCCTTCTCTTTCATGAAATCGAATACCCCCTCCTTATCATAAGCTCCATCCATCAGTGAATCTTCAAGCTTAACATCTTCCAGCAGCGGTTTTACCATCTCATGATCAGTGACGGTCTCATCGGTTATCTCGAAGGTTACGGGCTTCCTTGTTTCAACATCTACGGCGATATGCACTTTTATCCAGCCTCTGCGTTCAACACCATGACTTTCTCTCATCCAGTCGCCTCTATTCGTAACCTTCATTCCTGTTGAGTCAACTGCGACCACTAAATCGTTATCAGGTATTGGAATATTCAACTCCAAATTCGTAATCCTCTGCCATAATGTCGAATAATCGGCAGCCAACAGCCCAGGAACAAATCCGCTTAGCGCCTGAATAAATCCTTCGAGCTGCCTGTATGGTAAATGAAGAAAGGCGTATGCTAAACCACAAAATTGAATAAATGTCTCAGGATAGCGATAGGGTCTGCCATTCTTGTTCTTATTCATCTTCAGTAGCTCTTCATCCCAATTATTCACAAAGTCAGTGCTAAGGTAAAACCATCCTCGCCTAACCAATTTCTCATTGTATTCGCGCCAATTGCGGTTATCCTCATAGGCCATGAAATATATTATATATTTTCCTAGTTTAAATAGTTATCCAACACAGCA
>JARYLI010000040.1 GCA_029907715.1 Methanothrix sp. | reverse complement strand
AGGCCGCCAGCGCTGAATCCCGAGAAGACCACGCTGTGGATCGCGCCGATCTTTGCGCATGCGAGCATCGTGATCGGGAGCTCGGGTATCATCGGCAGGTACACGCTGACCCTGTCGCCCTTCTTCACACCAAGACTCTTCAGGCCGTTTGCCATCTTGTTGACCGCCTGGTAGAGCTGGTAGTATGTGATCGTCCTTGTGTCGCCAACAGGCTCACCGACGAAGTAGTATGCGACCTTGTTCCTGCGCCAGGACTTCGCGTGCCTGTCAACCGCGTTGTACGCGACGTTGCACTTGCCTCCAAGGAACCACTTCGCATATGGCGGGTTCCACTCGAGGATCTGGGTGTACGGCTTGAACCAGTCCGCATATGTCTGGGCCATCTCATCCCAGAAGTCAAGGTAGTTCTGGGAGCACCACTCGCGCATCTCTTTCTCTGTCTTGAATCCCTTCTTCTTCATCCACTGGTAGGAGTTCGAGTACTCGATTATCCACTGGGGAGTATTGAATATCCTGGTCTCCTCCTGCAGAACAGCTGTCTTTGCAGTCTCAGCCATTTACATACCTCCGTTTATATAGAATATGTGCTTCCGTCTCACGATGCCGCTGGCATGAGCTCCACTCGAGAACTCCTCCTGAGAAGAAGCGGGTCAAGAAGTCCTCCGGCCAACCTACAACTGCCATGCCGCGATCACCTGTGAGCACTGGGAGACTCCGGAAACACGATAATTTCATACGTATTCTCCCATTTATAAATCTATCGATATAGAATTGTCATTAAAAATTTGTATTAATTATTTTTCGTGATACATGTAGCAAAAGTATTGAGTGGCACAAATATTTCGCCATCAATAAACGCATATCTGAATCATGAAATCAAAATAGTTCATCCTGAATACAACATCACGTAAAATCAAATAAAATAGGTTGACCGCTCACTTGATGAGCGGTATGGCATCCACGGCATCCGGGTTTGCAAGCGCGGAGATATCTCCCACAGGGTTGCCCAGCGCCTTGGCCTTTATGACCCTGCGCATGATCTTTCCGGATCTTGTCTTTGGCACGTCCTTGACGAAGTA
>JARYLI010000039.1 GCA_029907715.1 Methanothrix sp. | reverse complement strand
GGATGACCCTGCCATGTCGAAGAGCGAGTTCCAGGAAAACAAGGATTGAAACCCGGTGCGCTGATGTGTATCGGTTCGGCGGCAGGCGATAATGTCGAAGAGCGAGTTCCAGGAAAACAAGGATTGAAACCCTCGGAGGCGAACCGTGCTAACCTGGCCTGAGCATGTCGAAGAGCGAGTTCCAGGAAAACAAGGATTGAAACGCCGGTCATGTGGTTTCGCTCGCTAGGCAGTACAAAGTCGAAGAGCGAGTTCCAGGAAAACAAGGATTGAAACACAGCCTCTCTCCGCCTGTAATTCATTGCGACCTCTGGTCGAAGAGCGAGTTCCAGGAAAACAAGGATTGAAACTCTTCTGAGAAAGCGCTACCGAGGAGCTAGCCATGTCGAAGAGCGAGTTCCAGGAAAACAAGGATTGAAACGCCGGCATCGAGTTGCTGGCTGAAAAGATAGTGGAGTCGAAGAGCGAGTTCCAGGAAAACAAGGATTGAAACATTTGAATTTACGCTCCAGTCGGGATTTGAACCCGAGGTCGAAGAGCGAGTTCCAGGAAAACAAGGATTGAAACATTCTGTCGTAATATTGATTCGTCTCGTCCAGCAGAAGTCGAAGAGCGAGTTCCAGGAAAACAAGGATTGAAACCCGCCATATCGGCGCCCGCCCTTCCACGACTACAAACGCGTCGAAGAGCGAGTTCCAGGAAAACAAGGATTGAAACCAATATTCTGTTGAACTACGCGGAAAGGCACTGTATCGTCGAAGAGCGAGTTCCAGGAAAACAAGGATTGAAACAGACTATCCCGTTTTTGGGAAGTTGGGCACAGCAAGCGTCGAAGAGCGAGTTCCAGGAAAACAAGGATTGAAACACTCCATCGCGCACAACCCGATAGACCAATTTCTGGTCGAAGAGCGAGTTCCAGGAAAACAAGGATTGAAACATCGGTCCGCCACTTCATCCAAGGTGTCGATGCACCGGTCGAAGAGCGAGTTCCAGGAAAACAAGGATTGAAACTTCGGTCCACCCTCATCTGGAGTTTCACGTACTTTCGGTCGAAGAGCGAGTTCCAGGAAAACAAGGATTGAAACTGAGCCAGCTGATGCTTGATTAAATGTACTCTGTCGTCGAAGAGCGAGTTCCAGGAAAACAAGGATTGAAACTCAATCGATC
>JARYLI010000038.1 GCA_029907715.1 Methanothrix sp. | reverse complement strand
AGAACGCCCCGAGCGTCGAGAAGGTTGTTGTGGTCAAGAGGGCAGGGCTTGACGTCCCGATGAAGGAGGGCCGCGATGTCTGGTACCACGAGCTCATAGCCAATCAGCCAGACGAGTGCGAGACAGAAAAGATGGACTCCGAGGAGAGGCTGTTCATCCTGTACACATCAGGCACAACTGGAAAGCCAAAGGGCATTGAGCACGTCCACGGCGGATACTGCGTGACACCAGCACAGACTCTCCACTGGGTCTTCGATCTCAAGGACACCGATGTCTGGTGGTGCACAGCAGATGTCGGGTGGATCACAGGCCACTCCTACGTCGTCTACGGCCCGCTCTGCCTGGGCGCGACGAGCATACTCTACGAGGGCGCTCCCGATTATCCGGACTTCGGAAGATGGTTCAGCATAATCCAGGATAACAAGGTCTCTGTGCTCTACACAGCCCCAACCGCGATCAGGATGTTCATGAAGGCCGGCGAGCAGTGGCCGCAGAAGTACGATCTCTCCAGCCTGAGGCTGCTCGGCTCGGTCGGTGAGCCCATCAACCCCGAGGCCTGGGTCTGGTACAGGAAGTACTTCGGAGGCGACAGGTGCCCGATAATGGACACATGGTGGCAGACAGAGACAGGATGCTTCGTGGTCTCTCCACTGCCGATCACACCGCTCAAGCCCGGATCGCCCACATTCCCGCTACCCGGGTTCAACACCGACATCTACGATGAGGACGCAAACCCGGTGCCTCCAGGCATGGGAGGAAATATCGTCAATACAACACCCTGGCCGTCGATGCTCCGCGCGTTCTTCAGGGATCCCGAGAGGTACATGAAGGAGTACTGGCAGATGTACTGGGACATCAAGCCCGGCACATACCTGGCAGGCGATAAGGCGACGAGGGACAAGGATGGCTACTGGTGGATCCAGGGCAGGATCGATGACGTCCTCAAGGTCGCTGGCCATAGGATCAGCAATGCCGAGGTCGAGTCCGCCGCGGTCTCGCATCCAGCGGTCGCCGAGGCAGCCGTCATCGGCAAGCCGGACGAGGTCAAGGGCGAGGTCATCGTGGCCTTCATAATCCTCAAGGAGGGTGTGAAGGAGAGCGAGGACCTGAAGAAGGACATCGCAAAGCACGTAAGGAGCGTGCTCGGGCCTGTTGCCTATCCGGAGATCGTCTACTTCGTCAAGGACGTGCCAAAGACAAGATCCGGAAAGATCATGCGCAGGGTCATAAAGGCCAAGGCGCTGGGCAA
>JARYLI010000037.1 GCA_029907715.1 Methanothrix sp. | reverse complement strand
TATATCATCCGGTCGAAGAGCGAGTTCCAGGAAAACAAGGATTGAAACACGCGAACCAGAAGCCGACAGACGCGCAGCTCATTGACGTGTCGAAGAGCGAGTTCCAGGAAAACAAGGATTGAAACGCATAGAAAAACTTCTCTATAGCCTCGGTGGTCTCGTCGAAGAGCGAGTTCCAGGAAAACAAGGATTGAAACAGGGTGTCGACGGGCTGATGTTCCAGTTCAACGAAGTCGAAGAGCGAGTTCCAGGAAAACAAGGATTGAAACTTTCCAGAGCCCGATTGATGGCTGCCACGTGTTCGGTGTCGAAGAGCGAGTTCCAGGAAAACAAGGATTGAAACAGATGTGTGTAGATCCGCACACGGCGGAGCGCGTGATGTCGAAGAGCGAGTTCCAGGAAAACAAGGATTGAAACCTTTTTCGACGAGAACGACGAGTTCTGGTTCGTCCCTGTCGAAGAGCGAGTTCCAGGAAAACAAGGATTGAAACAGATCTTCCAACCCGCGGCTTTGTTGTCGAGCGGAACGTCGAAGAGCGAGTTCCAGGAAAACAAGGATTGAAACCCGAGCGTCCTGCTCCCGCTGCCGGCTCTACACGACGAGTCGAAGAGCGAGTTCCAGGAAAACAAGGATTGAAACTCCATCAGTGACCGAAATAATCCGACAGGCATCGAAGTCGAAGAGCGAGTTCCAGGAAAACAAGGATTGAAACCCGAGCACACATTGTAACCACGGTTAATCGCGGTCAGTCGAAGAGCGAGTTCCAGGAAAACAAGGATTGAAACCTAATGTTCCTAAAGTATGCAATTTGATATAGGAGGTCGAAGAGCGAGTTCCAGGAAAACAAGGATTGAAACATAACCAAGATCTTCGAATTTTCCTTGATTGATTGCGTCGAAGAGCGAGTTCCAGGAAAACAAGGATTGAAACACAAGGGAATTAAGACGCTCGCCTGTATCAAGTTCTCGTCGAAGAGCGAGTTCCAGGAAAACAAGGATTGAAACAATGAAACGACTACAGCCTGACCTGCATTTGTCATGAAGTCGAAGAGCGAGTTCCAGGAAAACAAGGATTGAAACTTACAGATGAATTATTGTATCACGATGGGAAATTTTGTCGAAGAGCGAGTTCCAGGAAAACAAGGATTGAAACATCGTAATAGGTACGAACATTCAATCACCATGATAAAGTCGAAGAGCGAGTTCCAGGAAAACAAGGATTGAAACACGCCGGGATAGGCGCGGCTCTGGTTGCTGGTCTCAAGTCGAAGAGCGAGTTCCAGGAAAACAAGGATTGAAACTCTTCAGAGCTTCACGAGCTTGCTCCATCGATACATGTCGAAGAGCGAGTTCCAGGAAAACAAGGATTGAAACCCGTCGGGATGTGGAACTGGCGGAGGTTCTGGAGGAGTCG
>JARYLI010000036.1 GCA_029907715.1 Methanothrix sp. | reverse complement strand
CGCCAATTGCGGTTATCCTCATAGGCCATGAAATATATTATATATTTTCCTAGTTTAAATAGTTATCCAACACAGCAGCAGTTATTAAAACTTTTTGGATATTATTAAATAACAGGCCGTACGTATATTTTGCGTATCCACATTCATTAACAACTCTGCAGAACAGAGCAATCTTTCATTTATGTGAGGTTCTTGGTTTGTATATAATTTTGGATATACACGACACTATGGAACAAGCAAACGTACTAGGAACTGGAAAACCATTATTTAGCAGCGATTTAGAACGCAAGTATATTCAAAAGGCCAGTTTAGTAATAGCTTTGAATCAATATATGTGGAATTATTTAAAATATAAATATCAAATTTGGAACAAAAAGGTTGTTTTTATCCCGAATGCATATGAAAATGAATTCTGTAATTTATATGCATCTGCTTACAAAAGTGTTGTTAATCGATTTAATATATGTTATGTAGGAGGTCTAACAAAAAATAGAGGTATCGAACTTATTGTCAAAGTATGTAAAAAATTGCATGAAAAATACCCCTATTTAAAGCTATATCTCTTTGGTAGTTATGGAGAAGCAATATCATCAGAGCTGAAAGAGACAATAGAAAACAGCGAGTTTATTATCAGAAAACAGATCCGAAGAAAGGATTTACCAAGTTCGTTGTTAGAAATGGATCTGCTAATCATGCCTTACGATCCAAGAAATGATTACATGAATTTTAGCTCACCAACAAAACTATTCGAATATATAGGAACTTGTAAACCAATATTGTGCACAAAATGCAAATCCCTACTAGATATAGGCGAAACTGGTGGTATAATGTACATAGATTATGACGAATCAGATATTAAAAATAAAATAGAATTATTAATATTAAATCCGCAGTTGCGAGAGAAACTCTCAAACGAACTTATGAATATCAGATTGCATCATACTTGGCAAGAACGAGCAAAAATACTTCACAACGCATTAGCATCGTTAGATAAATGTCACGAATAACAAAATTCGCTCTTATCCATATGATAACTTGCCCGTAGAAGCACTGGTCCTGTCATGCATTCTTGGTGAATGAATAAGTGCGTTCAGCAACCACACTGCACGACCTGCATGGAGTGAACCCCTCTGAGTGGACAACTGGTTAAGCAATGCCAACTCCAGGAGGGTATTGCATGAAGAAGACCAGGCGGCGCTACGACCGGGAGTTCAAGATATCGATAATAGCAGAGCTTGAGAGTGGCAAGACACTTGCTCAGGTTGCCAGGGAACATGGGATACACCCAAGTCTGCCTTGCCGATGGAAGGTCGAATTAGCAGAGAATCCAGAAAGAGCATTCAGCGGCAATGGTAAGAGGTACAAGTAAGAGGCAAGGATTGCAGAGCTGGAGAGGGGTTACTTGGTTAGGCTCATGCCGAGAATGAGCTTTTAAAAAAGCCTTTGCTATGACTCAGAAGAAGGTCCTGGAAGAGAGACTAAAACCGAAGCTGAGGGACGATATATCCCACATTCCGCATTAACGCTCCAGTCCGTAGTATTTTTCGCATTCTGGTCCAAATAGTTTTATTATTTTCA
>JARYLI010000035.1 GCA_029907715.1 Methanothrix sp. | reverse complement strand
TCTAAGCTGCTCCTCAGAACAAAACCCTTGGTGCAGCTTAAAACGTTTGCCACACGCCCCATCCCAGGAAATTGTTTCGAAAATCACCGTTAATGCGAAATGCAGGTTCCACCAGCCAGATTAGCGTCTCGACAGCTTCTCGCTGACAGAAGAAAAACTTTCGTTCACGCTCAGACGGTTCCAGTGGTTCAGCAGCTGGCGGGTGAGTGGTGTGACACTAGGCTACCTCCTCTCCCGCCATTTCCTTAACACGCTCTCGAATGGTGTTCACAAGTTCCATTGAAACGAACTCTTCCTCCAGCAAGGACGTCTGGGGCCCTCGAGTGTGAAGCCTGAGATAGTAACCTGCCGGTCGACGCCCCTCCTTTAGCACTGGTTGACCTTCTTCGTATGCCCAGTAGCGAGTTGGTTCTTTAAAAGGGAAATTGAGTATGGGATTATCGACCAGCATCTGCTGCACGCTCCTTGTAGTGATCTATGGATATGGCATAACCCATACCCAGTGGAATCTTCTTGGCAAATTGATCTAAGCTGTCCCCGACAGCCTTAAAGTCAGCAGCTACGTTTTCAATTTGTTTGAAGATGTACGCCAAGGCTAAATTTGTATCAATACCACTTATCCGAACACCAGGACGCTTTTCCAAATCCGCAGCTGTATTTTTAGCTTGTTCCCTAAGGCTGTCGGCATCCCTAACAAGTTTTTTTATCTGATTTAGGGTGTCCCCTAAGACCGCACTGGCGGAAACCTGCATTGAGACGACGCCGATCACCTTTGCCGAAGGAACATGGATGCATGGACTTCCGCTGAGTCCTGGCATGACTGTAGCGTCAAATTTGATTGCGTCAACATATTTGATTTTGATCTTTGCGGCGGCCATTCCGCGAATTGCAGTTAAAACACATTGGCCTGCAGGAAACCCAAGTATAAGTAGCTCGTCCCCTTCCTCTACGTCGGCGAATGTTCCGAGTTCTAGTATCTTATCCCACTGATTATTACCGGCATGTAGTCTCAAGACTGCAAAGTCGTATTCATCACACCTACATAAGATTTCAGCTGGAAATTCTCTTTGCCCCAAAATGACTGTCGCATTATTACCTGTAAGTACATGGTTGCAGGTTAGAAAACTGCCGTCATCTTTTATGAGGAAACCCGTGCCACATGAATCACCAGATTCGACAAAACCAACTGAAGGCTTTAATTTGGCTATTAATTCCCTCATAGTTACACTCCGATAGTGGTTCTAGACGGTGTTTTGGAACTCAGATCCTCTATATGAAGCTTGCTCCAACCCTGTAGGAAGTCTCTCAAACCTCTAGCAGGCCGAACTAATCCGTCTGGGGACTCTACATGATCAAACATCCACAGGTCCTCGGCTTGTTTCTCGCGCAAAAGCTTCCGATATTTGACTTTGTTTCGGTCCTTTGCATACCAAATTAAATAATCACATATCGATGCGCATGCGTCATCGGTTAAGACCGGCAGGCATATAATTGTGCTTTTAAAATTTTTCTTGCATAATTTTGCTTTTATGGCGGTCCAAGGATGTCGATTTTCATGCAGATATTGTTCAAAACAAACACATCTAATGGTCGTCTATCGCCCACCAACACATCCAACGTGTTTTCCCTATTTTAAGAGTGGGGGGAATTTTATTTTGTAGGGTATGGAAAATATGATGTGGTATGGTGGAAGTAAAATATGGCAGATGTGTTGTATGTGTTGGTGACCCAACCAAAAGA
>JARYLI010000034.1 GCA_029907715.1 Methanothrix sp. | reverse complement strand
TACGGTGGAAGTTCAGCAAAGATAACGCCAGAGCAAAACTCAAACGACACTACAATACAGTTAAAAATTAATGTTACGGAGCAGTAGTAATTAGTTATAAATTTTTCGATTATTTTAACTAAATTTCGAATTATAATGCATTTCGTAATATTATATGATAATGATGCATCGGCCATCGGTTGAGCATTTTTGTAAATATATTGACCATGAATATGCATGTGTTATGCAGGTATTACTCATGCTGAGAAGACTGAGAAGCTATGCAGAAGTGAATAAGAGCTGAAAGGTACTGGTGTTGATAGCACCAGCACCCCCCAGACCTCCCCCTCTGGACGTTCATCATCCAGTCAGTGGCAAAGTTTTTTATCTCTTGTGCACACTGACTGGTTTGACCACAGATGAACGGAGATGAGGTTAGATCTAGTGGCATATCAAATTTTCTGTATGCCAGTAACGCACAGACCGATGAGCAGCCTATCGTCCTGACAGCTACACAGCTTCAGATGCTGATTCAGCAGGCGATTGCACCTCTTGTTGCTGAAATTGCTGATCTGAAACAGAGGATCGCAGAGCTCGAGACAACACATGCATCTGAGCGAGAAACACCGACTCGGCCGACCCGGAATGCAGAGAACCCTGTTGAGCAGAATCATGTTGAGCACGCCCCCCAGGATCACGCTTGCGTCCAGGACCTGGGGACTTCCAGGGTGGCGGAACCTTCAGATTCAGGACATGAGATTATCCCATTACTGCCCCTGGTCACTCAGCACGATCTCGAGAGCGTGAAGTCTGAGCTCCTTCACAAGATCGATGAAATGTACATCGATCTCCAGCTCGATATCGCCGCTGACAGGAGGCGCATCACAGCGCTTGAGAGACCCAACTACGGCGAAGGATCCCGCGAACGTGTCAACGAGCTCCACCGGGCGATGAAGCAACACCACTTCCTGCAGGTCACCTTCGCGCAGGCTGCAAAGCTCCTTGGCGTCACGTATCAAAGAGCCTGCCAGCTGCGCGGGCTCATTGCGATCGATCCAAGGTTCAAGATCGTCAAGGATCCACGACATGCACAACGCATGCTGATCAGATTGACTTCGGAGGTAAATCGATGAAGTCAAACTATCAAATTTTATAGTTTATAGTTTCAGGAACAAAACGCTAGCTGCTAAAAAACGGTCATCTTGGCTGTGAGGTTCAGTCAAGAAATATGATCAGAGTTAGTCTGGAGAAGAAGAAGAAATCGAGTGAGAGTATATAAAGACCACCACATTGGGTGGTGGTCTGGTGAGAGAGAGCAAACCATAAAACCATAAAATTTGATGGTTCACTTTATAGTAATTTTTGAGGATGTTTGCGCGCTGACTTGTATCGCTAGGCTCATATCTCCACAGTACTGCATTCTCATCGAGGGTGGCTGGGCACATTGACACATACCGTGATGTTTTGTGCCGAACCCTATATCCCGGCCATCCACTTTGATTAAACCAAATTTTGCATCAGACCATAAAATGGATGAGCTATCAAGGTGCACTTTGCGCCTGAGGAAGATCCTCATGCAGAGAATCCATGCTCCTTTTGATGAGCCAACAATTGAACGTATAGACGCATAAGTGAAGAAAAAAGGAATCAGTAGAGCTCAGTGGCTCAGCTCAGTGGTAAGCTCATACCTGCGCCTTTCAGAGCTCACGAAATACGCAGATCCTGAGGAGATGATCCAGGAGGTGACTCAGCTAAGGACAGCTAACGAGAACCTATGGAGGGAGAACCAGAGCTTAAAGAGGTCTGAAGAATCCGCACGTACAGAACTGGATCAAGCAAGGCGCAAATTGAGCGCACTGGAGGAGCAGATAGCATCAGTCACACAGGACCTGGAAACAACACGCTCCGAGCTGCTCCTTTCAAAGCGTGATATTGAGCATCTTCAGGAGACCATACGGCTCAAGGACGAGGAAATAGCGTTTTTGAAGTCGCACATCTCGCAGCTAACTCAGAGCATCTCGCAGCTCTCGCTGAAGCCAGGAGAGGAGGAAATCAAACAAAAAAGTGGTGGAAATTATGGAGATAAGTTTATTAATTCATTTTGAAATAGATGTACAGAACCACTCTACGAAGTATGAGGGATACATATGATAGTAGAATTTCATCCTCAAGACCGCATCTCAGATCTGAAGAAGCTTCTTCGTGTCTCGCTTGCATGCCGCGTTCTTCTTCTTAAGCTCAAAAAGAGCCCAATCCATAAAAGAATTCATAATTAATAATATTTAAAGTATATAAAGATTTCTATGGATGGTTTATAGGAATCCTCATAAGGCTTATCCGCAGTCGCACTGGAGAAGGTTACGCACAATAAACATCATCGAGCGCATCAATAAAGAGATGAAACGCAGAAGCAGACCTGTTGGCGCATTCCCAAGCGATCAGTCTC
>JARYLI010000033.1 GCA_029907715.1 Methanothrix sp. | reverse complement strand
TTCAGCAAAGATAACGCCAGAGCAAAACTCAAACGACACTACAATATGATTAAAAATTAATGTTACTGAGCACTAGAGCCATGTTTTTCACCACCTGACACTACCTTGAGATAGCGGTCAAGGACGAGAAATCCACTATCGAGATACTTGATTACCTGGCGGACCAGGAGGTCCGGAGAAAAGAGGCGCGGTCACTTGGCCTGAGGATCAGGCTGGCAGGATTTTCGGCTAACAAGAGACTATCTGATTTTGATTTCCAGCCGTCTCTTGACAAATCCGTGATCAATGAGGTTGCAACATTGAGGTTCGTCCACAACGCCGCAAACGTCATCTTTCTTGGACCTCCGGGCGTTGGAAAGACTCACCTTGCTATCGCGCTGGGGATGGAAGCGGCCATTGCGGGATTCAAGGTTCATTTTGTCAATGCATCCACCTTGGTCGAACGTCTTGCCAAGGCTGACGCAGAGAAGAGGCTTGAAGAGAAGATCAAGGGCCTGTCCAAGTTTCATCTACTCATCATAGATGAGATGGGATATCTGCCTTTCAATAAGCAGGAGGCTCATTGCTTCTTCCAGATCGTCTCAAGGCGATATGAGCGCGCCTCAACCATATTCACCTCAAACAAGTCGTTCGGCGCGTGGGGAGAGATATTCGAGGATCAGATCATCGCCGCGGCAATTCTGGACAGGATATTGCACCACTGCACTACGGTCAACATAAAAGGCGACAGCTTCAGGCTGAAGGAGCGAAAACGGGTCGGGCTGGTACCTCAGAACTTTGCGGGGTGAACAGGATGATCATTCATGATGGATGGAAGGCTTAAGTAGGACTGGACAATTTTATCCCGCCATTTGCAGCGGCCATCCCGATGAAACGGGACCTGAAAGGCTACGCTTTATGAAAATCAGGCAAAAAATGTAGAGTATCACAGAGGATAGCATCAGCTCTTCTGCAATACTCCATCAAGCCAGTTGAATATCCGCTCGTTTGAGATCATCATCGCGCCCATCTGGCAGTGCAGCCCTGCACCCTCATCCGTTGTGAAGAGGAGGAACTCTTTGGGGCAGGTGAGGGCATCGTATAGAGGCCTCGACTGGCCGGAGATCATTGTGTCAGCATCCGAATCGACAACAAGGGTCGGGCACTTGATCAGAGGGGCTACATCCTTGAGCGTGTAGGGTGCGACCATCCGCATATATTCGCTTGGCGAAGCTGCTCCGAATACCAGCATACCATGCCCCATCGACCAGCCTATCTCGACGCTCTGGTTCATCAGCTCACGAGTCCACTGGTCAAACTCCCTGGACGCATTCTCGTCGCTAAGGATATCCTCGATATCAGGCGGGGCTCTTTGCAGCATGCTGGCATTGTAGTCATATACGCCGCCATTGGCGATACAGGCAGCGATCCTATGCTCAAAGGCTGCTGCTCTCGGAGCCAGATAGCCGCCGAAGCTTATGCCCATAAGAGCGATCTTATCAGGATCAACCTCGGTCAGGTTCAGGGCAAAATCGACTACAGGGGTAACTACAGACTCCCAGTTGTGCCTGAAGTGGATCTTCTGCACTCTGATCACCTCCCCCTGTCCCGGCCCCTCGAATATCAAGACATTGTAGCCCCTGGCATTAGCAGATCTTGCGACCGCATAGTATAGCTCTTCGCCCGTGCCGTCAAAGCCGGTATGAACGATCAGGGTGGGCCTCTCTTCTCCGCTTGAATCTACGAGGCAGAGATATCCCGGTAGCGTTGTGTTCTCAAAGGGGATCCGAACAGGCCGGATAAGACCATTTGAGAGACTTGCCGCCTTCATGAAGCAGTCCCGGCTCTTCTCCCATGTGGGCAATATTCTAGGATCATCAGGATTTATGTCCAGGAAAAATCCGGCGCATCTGTAGTATGCGGATGCTCTGAAGAAGGCCTCCCTTGCGCTCACGTTATGACCGCTGGATAGGAACTCAACGGCCGCCCTCTCCAGCCTGGCCGCCGTCTTGTTCCATTCGCTATACCAGCTCTCGACGTCGCCGTCTCTTATGCGGAAGGCTGTGTCCAGGCACTCGTTGATATCCGCTCCTCCGCCCGCAGTATAGCCTATAGCTCGAAGGAACTCGAAGTTGAACGCTTTATCCTGAAATATTGATCTTGATGTATGTGTTTGTGCCGTATAAATCTCACCTGCTCCTGAGGCTGCAGAAGAGAAGATCAGCAGGCTAAGCCATAGTGCCATGCAAAGCCTGATCTCAAAGCGCATCGACATGAGATCTCCCTCAAAAAGAGTGTCTAATCTAAAGTACTTAAGCCTTTATGCCCAGAACAGCACGCCAGAGTGTAATGCATCAATTGCTTGAAAGCCTACTGCTCCATAACAAAATGTTTTAACCATTGCGTTGATCTATCCAGACTATGGGTAGAAAGAGAGTTCATGAAGT
>JARYLI010000032.1 GCA_029907715.1 Methanothrix sp. | reverse complement strand
CAAGCCGGTCGAAAACCGCCGCAACTATCCCCAAATGATCCAGCGATCGCGTGTCTGTCTCCATCTAAGCTGCTCCTCAGAACAAAACCCTTGGTGCAGCTTAAAACGTTTGCCACACGCCCCATCCCAGGAAATTGTTTGGAAAATCACCGTTAATGCGAAATGCAGGATATATGACTATGCAAACTGCTCTTTCAGATGGCCTTCAGCTATCGATATCCCAATCCTGTCAGGCGCTCGAAGTGAGCCGCAGCGGTTACTACAAATGGCTGCGAGAGCCGAAGATGGACGCGCCTGAGAATAGCGAATATATGGATCTGAAGAACCGGATTCAGGAGATTGCGCTGGAATTTCCTGGCTACGGTTACAGGAGGATAACCGCAGAACTCCATAATCGTGGTTACTCGGTCAACCACAAACGCGTGCTGAAGCTGATGCGACAGGATAACCTGCTGTGATTCAAGAAGAAGTTCAAGCCGGTGACTACCGATTCCGCTCATGGCCTGCCAGTATATCCAAACCTTTTGAAGAGTACCAAGATCACGGGCTTGAATCAGGTTTGGGCTTCGGATATTACCTATGTCCAGCTGCAGCATGAGCACATATATCTCGCGGTGATCCTGGACCTCTACAGCAGAAAGTGCATCGGCTGGGATCTGGGCAGGAGCTTGGGAAGCCAGATGGCAATGAATGCATTGGCCAAGGCCTTGCGAGATCGGTGGTCGGAAGACCTAACCGGACTCATCCACCATTCTGATCAGGGTGTACAGTATGCATCAAAAGATTATGTCGACTGTTTAAGGAGACATAACATTCTGATCAGCATGTCCAGGAAAGGCAATCCATACGATAATGCGTTTGCAGAGAGCTTTATCAAAACTCTGACGGTAGAGGAGGTATATCTGAATGAATACGAGACGTTTGAAGATGCCCTCAAGAACATTTGGCATTTTATCGAAAAAGTGTACAACAAGAAGCGACTGCATTCTGCCCTTGACTACCGATCTCCAGATCAGTTCGAGATGGAGGTTGCTTTAAATACCATTGCTTAACTACCTGTCTACTACAAGGGGCGCAGTCCACAGGTCCAGCAAGTTGCCAAACATATAAGAGCGAACGGAGAATATGATGCAAGAGGGCATTCTAAAATTAGATTTTTATAATATGATGGCACATTAAAATGAGAGAAAGGTGTGGACAGAACGATCACCTGCGGGGTTTTGAAGAGTTATTCAATACAACAAGTCCAAGCAGAAACATTTTAAAGCAAGTAGAGGATGCTTAATCACTTGATAAAAATGAACTTGGATCTTGAAGATGGTATGGATCTTGAATGCATTTGCTCTGCGCATAGTTACGATTCGAAGCTGATTGGTTGCAAATCAGGTTTATTGCCAAGAAGGAGATTGAAGGTTCTCATTATAGCCAGCTGGTATCCAAATAAAGAACATCCTATTAGTGGCATATTTATAAAAAAATATGCTCTCGCAATTTCAAAATACTGTGATGTTGCAGTCCTATACACTCATATAGGAAATATAAAAAACGATATAGAGATATCTAAAATAAATAATATCTTGGAAGTAATACTTTACAAACAAGTCAAATATTCTAAGAACAAATTCATATATTATTTAAGATGTCAAATAGCCCAATATTTGGGATTCATGCATTTTTCATTAATTGGATATAATATAATATATAAACTTTTTGGCAAACCAGATCTGGTACATTGTAATGTTATACTTTACTCTGGATTAATTGCATTATATTTAAAATTAAAATATAGAATACCTTATATTATAACAGAACACTGGGTAGGGTATGTTGATGGGACGTTCAACAAAAGATCATTCTTTGGAAAAATACTTATAAAACTTATAGGTAAAAATGCCGCTGCTATTACTACAGTAAGCAATAGCTTAAAGAACGCTATGATAGCATGTGGTATTAAAAATAAATATTTTATAATACCAAATATTGTCGAAATAGTAGAAACCAATAACAATTTAAATAATAATCACACTAAGAAATATATATTGCATATATCTTTATTAAATGATGACATAAAAAATGTATCCGGAATAATTGAAGCGTGTAGAAAATTATATACAAAACGAAAGGACTTTGAGCTACATATTGTTGGTGATGGTCCGGACCGGGGTTCACTGGAAACGCTTGCAAAAAATTATAATTTATTGGATGAAGTAATTTTCTTTGAGGGGATGGTAAGCAATAATAAAATACAAGAATTTTTAAACAAATGTGATTTTTTTGTAATCAATAGTAATTTTGAGACATTTTCAGTTGTTACAGCTGAAGCGCTTATGTGCGGAAAGCCAGTAATCGCAACCAAGTGTGGTGGCCCGAATGAATTTGTAAATGAAGACTGCGGAATATTGATAGAACCTAGAGACAATGACGCACTTGTAAAAGCAATTAATTATATGTTGGACAATTATATAAAATATGACTCAAAAAAAATAATTCGCTATGCAAAAAGCATATTCAACCCTCTACATATAGGAAAAAGTTTTCTGGATATATATCATGATGCCATTAGTACGTAAACACTATAATAAATACTTACTTTAACGTAAAAGAATTGGTTACCTTAAAGTTTAGGTTGCTTTCCTGCGGATTTAAACATTGCTCCGATAAAAATCACTTCTTCTTTTTTTATGCCTTCCACCAGCCAAAGAACTAGCAAATATATACAGGCAGAAATTATCGTCACTCCCAGCAATTCACGAGGATCCTTTGGTGGCCAAATAACTAAGAAAACGGACATTACACTAGATGCTATAAGGCATTTTAATATAAATCCATATCTTATTTTAATTTGCACAAACTGCCACGTGATATAGTTTACAGCCATTAAAATAAATACGAAAGTCAAGAGTGTCGCAATAGCAGCGCCTGTTATACCAACCAAATTTACTAGTATAAGTGTAATGACTAAATTTAGTATCGCTGTAATCAAATGTATCTTCATAGTAATTGTCGTTTTCTTAACTAAATATATTACGCTGGCCAGAACATTTGCAATACCCATTAAGAGAGATCCGAAAGCTACAATCGGCGTTATGAGATAACTCTTCTCTGCTATATCTGGCGTGGAGAGCATAATCAGCATTGGCTTTGACAGAAAAGTCAAACCAAACACAGAAGGTATCGCCACAGCAAGGAAGTATTTTATCGTCAGGCTCATTATGGTTTCAACAGATTCCACATCACCACGATCGTAGTATCTGTAGAGGGCCACAGGCAGCACGGTATTGAGCGGGCCTATGAATATTGAGACCAAACTGCCCAGCAGGTATCCGGGACTGTAGTAGCCCACCCATGCTGTGCCAAGAAGCATACCTATAACATATCGATCGCTTGAGTTTATAACCCAGCCGGAGATGGAAGCCGGGACAATGGGCAACCCAAAAGACAGGTATTCTTTTAGATGCCTGAAATCAGGTATACGAAGACCAATGTGTCTTACCAACACACTAAACATGATTATAAGAATAATCAGCTTCGCAATCGCCAGCCCCTGAACAGCGCCATGGATACCCTTACCCGATGAAACAAACCAGTACGCCAATATTATGGTAAGATAAACAACAGAGGTACTGAATAGCGCATAAAGCTTCATTCGCTGCAGAGCTCGATAAAAATCGAACAGCAGCACGTTCATCGCCTCCACAAAAACGATCACCGACAGCGCCCTTGTCACCGCCACATTCCCGTTGAAGAGGGCTCTGGCAATGGGCTCAGCGAGGCAGAAGATGAGAAGCATCGCGGATATGCCGGTCAGCATCACCACTGCGAGTATCGAGTAGATGCACTCCTGAATCTCCTCCCTGCTGCTCGCCGCGGCCATGAATCTGACCATGGAGGCAGAGAGCCCCAGGCAGATTACGACTGAGGCGAGGCTGATCGTGACATTAACCTGCGCCCAGATGCCGTAATCCTCGACCGGCAGGCTCTTTGTCAGAATTGGAAGGAGAAATATGCCGCTGAGGTTCACCAGCACATTCGCGAGGCCTATCAGACCTATCCGCTGCGCGAGAAGCCTGTATTCGCTCATGATCTGCAGATCTTCCATTGATTATGTGATGTGAAGCGACGATGGTTGTCTGCTGTGGATCTCAAAACCAGAATACAATCATGATTATGGAAATCTCCTGTACAGAATCGCTCATACGCTTCTCTTCCCGCACTCCTCCTGGAGATGCACCCAACTCTGGCATACATTCCTTCCTCAGATCGAGCTGCTCAGTTATTACCCTTCCTATCAGCTTGCATCTGCATAACGGAGCAATAATATATTTTGTGTAATTTGATATTGATAATGATATGATTTATCCTATATAATATGCCGTAAATAACCGGACAGCAGCGGGAGAGACAATCCTGCAGCTGGTTCAAAGCAGCCACAAAAATCGCAGAAAACCCGGATCCCTGAAGCCCTTGACAGGCTGATAGACAAACCCCCTCATCCACGGGATGAGAACTCACAGAAACAAAATCAGCCCCTACCCTCGAGGGGGTAGGGTTCTGCTAATACGCACGTGTCGAGGAGCCCCTTCTTCTTGCCGCCACGCTTCTCGCCAGGCTTTACAGGCTCAACCTTGGCGCCCTCATCCTTCTCCTCTTCCTTCTTCTCGTGATGAGTCATTTTCCACCATTTACTGTTGTTCTCTACTATCTACCGGTAACGTTAAAATAAAAATATTTTTAATTTATATTGCCTTCTACTTTAGAAAGGGGGCAGACGGCAATTGAGGTTTGATTTGAGGAGGCGAGATCTTTTTGTATCTATAACTATACTGAAATCGAATGACTTGCCAAAATGTCATGCTGCCGCTACTGGATCGAACGCGCGTTCGAAGATGCTATATGTATCGCATCACTCGCAGATTATGAGACACGATCGTGGAGAAGCTGGCATCACCACGTCAGGTCTTCCTCGCAATGCTCGCTGT
>JARYLI010000031.1 GCA_029907715.1 Methanothrix sp. | reverse complement strand
TGCGTTCCTTCTAAGTGTATGAGTGCATTCAGCAACCGGCCTGCGTGTCCTTCAAGTTGCTGAATACATAAGAGCGTCTTTTCCCACAACTCTCTGCCGATCCACCAATTCAACTGGATGAGCCCGGTATCTTTTCAGGATGAACTGTGTTAGCAAATAACAAAACGAAATTCTTATATTTGTAATAGGAGTGTATTATTACTGGGGTTTGAGGGCAGTTACATGGATTTTGTGATCAATGATGATCAGGATGACTCAATCCCCTGTTCTGAGGAGTGGTGAGCATGTCAGATCTATACAAAAAAATGGTTGACGAGGCCATGATGGCCCAGCGTGCAGATGTCGAGACGGTGAAGAGAAAGAGAGGCCAGGAGTTTGTCGTATCGGACACAAAGGCATATGTCGATGTGGTCAACAAGATGAAGGCCGCGGATGGCCAGTCAAAGGCAGTGATAAAGCTCCACGTCGACTCGGTGAACGCGCACTACGATATACTGAGCTCTCTCACGAAGACCATACGTCCGGAGGACGACCCCTTTGTGGAGCACTACCAGACACCGGCCATAATGGAGATACTCTACGAGGAGGACGAGAAGTTCAGGAAGAGCGTCGAGGCGTTCATACAGGCAGTGGGAAAGGCTGAGGCGCTGATCGGACTGGAGGTGGTCAGGAGATACGGCGGGTTCTACGGTCCAACATGCGTCGTTGATTTCGCACTGATCCCGGGATCGACGAGCAACGTCGTGAACAGGATACTCAAGACCGTCGATATACCGGAGCATCACAAGCAGGCGATACTTGCTGCGAAATCGTGGGGCATGAACACATCCTATGGCATAGGCGAGGTCTTCGCGCACGAGATCGAGAAGGGTGCCACACTATCGGACGCGATCAGGAAAGAGATCGAGATGATTCAGGCTGTGTACAGAACACCAATCGAGGCGCAGGCGAAGCTGATGGATGCCGCAGGGCACACATCATTCGATGTGAGAAAGTACATGCAGAGCTACAAGAGCAGGATGAAGGGCGCGGTCAAAGAGGCGATCGACGATGGCGTGCACTACGGCAACATAGTCACAGTGCCAGCATACTGCGTCGGAGACATAGCGCATCACATCGCTCAGTCGACATTCAACATGTGCAAGGATGACGTTGTCATGGCTACAATCGAGGCAACAACAGAGGTTATGGAGTCAACGCTGAAGAATGCCGTTGATAAGTTCAAGAATGAGTACCAGCCGCTCGCGCTCGCCACAGGCGCATCAGCATGTGCTGTCGAGCACATCCTGGAGCTTGATGGCTTCAACGCGATAATGATCGTGGATCTTCTGACGAAGAGGTTCCACAACTACGTGCAGCTCTATCCCACAAGAAGCGCAGCAGCAGAGCTCCACAACTGCGACTTCATGGACATGATTCTCAGAGGGTGGAAGTACCTCGACAAAGCCATGCGCATGAGGAACGGTGCGAAGACGAAGATCATCCCGAAGGTCCTGGGATTCGATGTAGATCTCGATCCGATACACAGAAACGATGTCCTGATGAACCCGCAGAGGTACGCATATCCAGGATGCGCCATCTCTGTCAGATTCTCAGCTCTGATGAGGCTTGCTGATTATCCGTGCCTGCTCACGAGCGAGCCCGTGACAGCCACGATGATGACCAACATAATAGCCCTCCACAAGGAGAAGCCAGCATCGCCTGCAAGGGTGTGCAAGGACTGTGCCGCTGCATCACTGATAGACTTCAGGCATCAGTACTGCCAGTGGAAGGAAGCCGTGTGAGGGATTGAATGAGATGCTATCTCTGCGCTCTCGAGGGCAAAACCACCGAGGCGGTCGCGATATGCATAGTCTGCGGGATGGGCGTCTGCATGGATCATCTCGTCAGGGATGAGATCGAGGTCTGGGAGGGAGGATATCCCTTCCCCTCGAAGAAGCTGAAGAGACGGCTTCCCAGGATTCTCTGCAAGCCATGCTACGCTGTATACCACGAGGGATGAGACATGTCCCTGGCAAAGAGATGTCTTGCTGAGGTCGTCGGGACAGCGATTCTGGTCTACTTCGGCGCTGGAGCCGCGGCCATCACACTCATGATCTCGAAGGGCTCCAGCCCGCCGAACCCCTTCAACATCGGGATCGGCGCGCTTGGCGGCCTGGGAGACTGGTTCGCGATAGGGATGGCCTTCGCCATAGCGATCGCGGGCGTCATATACGCTCTCGGGAGGGTCTCGGGGGCGCACATAAATCCGGCCGTTACGATAGCGCTCTGGGCCACCAGGAGGTTCCCGAGCGGCGAGGTGATTCCGTACATAGTGGCGCAGCTGATCGGCGCCTCTCTCGGATCCCTGCTCTTCGCCGCAAGCGCCGGATCTGATGCTGTGATGGTCGGCGGTCTCGGAGCGACTGCGCCGTTCCCCGGCATATCATTCGGCCAGGCCGTGCTAGCAGAGGCGATAGGGACGTTCCTGCTGATGCTGGTGATCATGGGGGTGGCTGTTGACGAGCGGGCGCCACAGGGGTTCGCCGGGCTCATCATAGGCCTCACAGTCGGGGGGGTCATAACGACCACAGGGAACATCGCAGGCTCGTCACTGAACCCCGCCAGGACATTCGGCCCCTACCTGATAGATCACATCATGGGCGGCCCTGTGCTCTGGAGCCACTATCCGATATACGTCATAGGCCCTGTGCTCGGTGCGCTTGTGGCAGCATTCCTCTACGACATGCTGGCAAAAGAATAATTAATATTTTTATTATTTTTTGATCTCGAATTCCACCAGCTTCCTTGCGTCATACCCTCCGATATCCGCATGGAGTCCGTCTCTAACATAAACCCAGAGGAGGTATTTGCCCTCAGAAACATCGGCTGTCCACATCCATTCGTTCTGGTTCTGGTATCCGGGAGATCCATCTATACGTTTCCCGGCACTGTCGAGAACCTCGAACTTGTACTGCAGGGCTCCATTGGATGGGTTGGTTGCGCTGCATGAGAGCTTTACATTTGTTCCTGGAGTGGCTGGAGATTGGGGGTCTGTTGTGAACTTCGTGATTTTTGGCTTTTCTGCCGCAGCCGCCGGCGCTGGAGAGCCACCACCATTTTGTGGTTCAGCGCTCTGCGCCGCGCGCCCGCCGAAGTAGAAGCCGACTATGGAAGAGATGGCTCCGGTCAGCGCAAGCAGGATATCCTTCAGCATTGAGTTTTCCTGATCAGGTGGGTTGGCGATGAGCAGGACTATGGCAGCACCGATGATGACACAGAGTGTCAGGGCCATTGTGGCCCTGGCCACGCCCTGCATCCCGCTGGACTGAACAACCAGAGCATCCCTTACCAGATGAATCAGGTCAGCCTGGTCGCAGTCGGTCGACAGCTTCTTCTCAAGCAGAGTCCGGACATCTCTCAGATGGTCGTAGAAGCCCTTGATGTTCCACAATATGGGAAGACTGGCGAATATGAACAGCAAGAGGATCACAAGCGCCGTGAGTACAGGAGTGCTCATGGATGAACGCGCTACCACAAAGGTCAAAATCACTCCTGCCAGCAGCCCCAGAAGCAGTACCAAAAAATCTCTCTGATTTTGGCACAGTGGCATACATATTTGTTCTTTCATCAATATATATATTTATCGGGACCTATCCGAATAAGGATTCGCTCTTATGTGCGCAGCAACTTGTAGAGCATGCAATGTGGTCGCTGAAAGCACTCATTGCTACGCCTTCGACACAGTCGAAGGTAAGTCGAAACGAACGCACAGCATGACCCCTGCTCCTCCAGGCAAGTTATCAAATGGATGAGAGCGATTCTATCTCATGTCTCTTTCTCCATGGTCTGCTTTTCGAGGCGTCCTCATTCAGGAGGGGAATCATGTGCCCAGATTGCACGTCGATGGTCTCACAGGTTCTCAATGAAAACACCAGACAACTGCTGCGTCGAATAATGTTTGAGAATCCGATAGCATAGCCCCAATCCATACAAATTACAATTATAGCAAAATCGATAGCTATCGACCTTTTAGTTCTCAATTTATTCAACACAGCACAGACAACACCATGCTTAAATAGAATCCCCATGGAATACTGATCTGTATGATGCGAATCTCAATCCTGTTCCTGGCTCTGATCGTATCTCTGATCTACGCTGACGCATCGGACTGGCTTGAGGGAGGGTACGTAGGGTCGCCCGATTACAGCGAGATAAGGCAGTACTTCACGGACCCCATATTCTATACGAAGGTCCCCGTATCGCAGCCGCTGAGCTTTTACAGGCCATACACTGGTGGATTCTCCTATCCTCTCACTGCAGTTCAGTCGGATTTCAGAAACAGATCTCTGGCCTCGATGATCTGGGAGCCGTTTGAGGTGAACTGGACGAAGACGATCTTCACAGCGAAGAGCAGCTCCTCGCTTAGGGTCTTCAAGGACGGGACCTGGAAGAGCCTGTGATACCCGGCTGACAGGTCTCGACCTTTTCGAGATCTAGCGGGGATTGGGTTTTCAGAGTCGATGGAGTCTGAGCCCATTGAAGTGATGCCCACCTGGCAGGTGCCCAATGTCCGATGATCGCCTCAATCGATTGATGGAGATACTGGAGAGCGTCTATGGTGTGCCTGAGGTCAGAAGCGTGGATCCCATCGATCTCCTGGTGATTACGATACTCTCGCAGAACACGTCTGACATAAACTCCAGCAGGGCGTTCGAGCAGCTTAAGAGCAGATTCAGGAGCTACGATGAGATCCTTGATGCTTCCAGCGAGGAGATCGCGGATGCGATCCGTCCGGGAGGCCTGGCCGATATAAAGGCCGCCAGGATCAGGGGAGCTCTCGAGCGGCTGAGAAGGGACTTCGGCTCTGTGGATCTCTCTGCATTGAAGAAGATGAGCCCTGAGGAGGCCAGGAGCTACCTCACATCGATTCCAGGAATCGGGCCGAAGACCGCATCTGTGCTAATGCTCTTCGGCTTCGGCATGCCTGCGATGCCTGTTGACACGCACGTGTACCGCGTCTCAAGAAGGATTGGGCTGGTGCCAGAGAACGCCAGCATCGCTGAGACGCAGAGGATTCTGGAGAAGATCACACCGCGTGATAAGTACATATCACTTCACATCAACCTGATCCGCCACGGCAGGCTCGTCTGCAGGGCCAGGAATCCGCTCTGCGGGAGGTGCGAGGTGAGAGGCCTCTGCAGATACATGCAGATGCAGCACGATCAAAGCTGATTCCAAGCAGAGCCCCCTCGATACAGCCACCTACCTCAATCGCGTGGAGCGCGCTCTGCCATTTATCCGAAAGTGCTACTTTATCCTGCTCAGCAGGCGGTTGGCCTTCTCCAGATCGAACCTCTCCGGGTCGAAGTCCCCACCCACCCAGTCCAGCATGTTTCATGCTCCGGATGGCTTGGATCGCTGATGGCACACAGAAACATGTAGTAGCCATTGGCACCACAGTCTTCAGGTGGGCTTGAGCGCCTCCCGGCCAGACAGACAGGATGCTTCATCGCCGGGTCTGGAGGCAGGATCTTCTCCACCAGTATCTCGTGAATCCACCTATCCCCAAAATCGTACTTGTAAAGGAAGTTGGCCTTCTGCGGGCGCAACCTTTGAGAGGCTGACGTGACGCTCGTTTCTAACACCCCTGGGCAGAGGGTCTTCTGACAGGTGTGTCGAATAATACTCGTCACCGACTATGAACTGGTGGAGATGATAATCTTCTATGGCATTACAGCCTGGATGATTTTATGCAGCTTTAGCAGCGTGGTGTCTCCCCTGACCAGCACCCTGCGCCATATCGGCGGCCTGATCTTGCTCAGAGTTATTTTGAGCTGATAGATCGGCACCTCTTCGGGTATCTTTTTAGCAGCCATGAGACCACATCCGATCATTTGCTGTGATTTCATACCTATTTAACCTGTAATGTCGCAGCCTGGTAATCGCCAGCCCTGCAGGATCCACTGGATATCCTGTCAGAGGTTGCCGATTACCGCTGGGCTCATCCATCGAGTCAGCGGATTGAGAGAAGGATGGACGCTCTTATCCATCTGATGACTTGCCCAAAGAGACACCGCTCCTGCTCTGCCCTCCTTCCGGGGGGAATGATTGCGTTCAGCAACCTCCAAGCATGACCCACAAGTTGTTGAATGCATAAGAGCGAGGATGGAAGAGAGACGCCAACCGCCCAGAAAGCCATGATCAATCAGGATC
>JARYLI010000030.1 GCA_029907715.1 Methanothrix sp. | reverse complement strand
TTAATATCGTATAATCTTGTATCCCATCTCTTAAGCATGTTATTTGCTTGTTTTATGGTATATTAAAATTTATCTGAATTTAACTTTGGAATACAGCATATTCTAATATTAGCATATTAGACACACCCTGGTAATAAAATGACTGGAGGATTCAGGTGCTGGGAGCATACTCCAACCCTGCATACGCTGGCGGTTCAGGCTGAGCCGGCTGCTTTTCACTCCACAGTGACGCTCTTCGCCAGGTTTCTGGGCTTGTCGATATCCCTTCCAAGGATCTGTGCGGTGTAATACGCGAGGAGCTGTGCCCCCACGGTGCAGAGGACCGCGGAGAATACCGGCAGCGTATGGGGGAGTTCAACGACGGTATCGGTGATCTCTGCTGCCTCCCTGTCGCCCTCGCCAGCGAACGCTATCACCTCCCCGCCGCGTGCCCTGACCTCCTTCATGTTGGAGTATATCTTCTCCCCGCAGGTCGCGAACGCGACGACAGGGGTGCCTTCGGTGATCAGTGCAAGAGGCCCGTGCTTCAGCTCGCCCGCAGGGTATCCCTCCGCTGGTATATACGCGATCTCCTTCATCTTCAGAGCACCCTCAAGAGCTATCGGATAGAGGATATCCCTGCCTATGAAGAAGTATATGTCCGCGCCAGAGAACCTCTGAGCTATCTCTCTTATCTGATCCCTCCTCTCAAGAACGGCCTGTATGAGCCCTGGCAGGCGCGAGAGCTCTCCGAGCAGTCTCCTGCCCTGCTCCGGAAGCAGGTGGTTTCTGGCCCGGCCAAGCCTGATCCCAAGAAGAAACAGCGCAACGAGCTGCCCGACAAACGTCTTCGTGGCCGCTACCCCGATCTCAGGGCCGCATCTTGTGTATATCGTGGCATCGACGATCTCTGTTATCGAGCTCCCGACTACATTGGTTATCGCCAGGCTCTTGACGCCACATGTCTTCGCCTTCTTGAGCGCCATGAGCGTGTCCGCGGTCTCCCCGGACTGCGATATCGCCACCAGGAGCGTTCCGGGGCGGAGCTGCATGTGCTGGAACTCAGACGCGACCTCAACATCGACGGGCAGGCCAGCAGTGCGAGGGAAGAAGTAGCGTGCCAGAAGGCCTGCGTGGTATGATGTGCCGCACGCAAGTATCGATACCCTCTGCAGGGTCTGTATCTCCCACTGGTTGAGCCCCAGGTCGAGCCTGACGTCGCCCTCCATCTCAGAGATCCTGCCTGCGAGCGTCTCCTGAACCGCCCTTGGCTGCTCGTGGATCTCCTTGAGCATGAAGTGAGGGTAGCCGCCGCGCTCCGCAGCATCCGCGTCCCATGTGATGCGCTCAACCGCTGGCTCACGCACCGCTCCCGAGATATCCATTATCTCGATCTTATCCCTGTGAACTACCGCTATCTCCCCATCCCTGAGCCTTATTACGTCGCGCGTGTACGGCAGTAACGCAGGGACATCAGAGGCGATGTAGTTCGAGGATCCGCCGATCCCTATCACCAGCGGGCTGTCCTTTCTCGCGCATACGAGGTACGGAATACCAGAGGCCATGACAACTATTGCGTAGGATCCTCTGACATCCTTCAGGGCTCTCGAGACCGATGCTGCAAGCTCCCCGTTTGTCTCCCCATTGTAGTAGTAATTGATGAGGTGCGCCAGAACCTCGCTGTCGGTCTCCGATGCGAAGACATACCCCCTGTCCCTGAGCTGCTCCCTGAGCTCGAGATAGTTCTCGATTATCCCGTTGTGCACAACCGCTATGCTTCCAGAGGTGTGCGGATGCGCGTTCTCGTCGCTGGGCCTCCCATGCGTGGCCCATCTGGTATGTCCTATCCCCATTGAGCCGCCGGGCTCCCCCATGGATCTGTAGACGATCTCGAGATCTGAGATCCTCCCCGCAGCCTTCAAAACCTCCATGCTGCCGTTCGATGATACAGCTATCCCTGCGGAGTCGTAGCCCCTGTACTCGAGCCTCTTGAGCGTATCGAAGAGTATGGGGCCAGCCTTCTCGGTGCCTATGTAGGCCACTATCCCGCACATCTAAACCACCCGACTCCCCCGCTCCACACTGCCCCGGATCGTAACACCGGCTCCGATTTTAGCAGATGATCCCACAATGCTGCATGGAAGCATGAGAACTCTGCTTCCCGCCACCACAGAATCGCCGAGCACTGCACCAAACTCCGCTCTGTAGAACTCCCCCTCCACCTCTGCCAGTGAGCTGCCTGCTTCTATCAAACACATATCTCCAAGGCAGCAGTCCTCTCCGATCACAGAGTCTGATATAACAGACATCGATCCTATCCTTGAGCCTCTCATCAGGATGCTGTTCCTGATCTCTGTGAACGAACCCACACGTACCGAGTCCCCGATGGTCGTTGAGGGGAGGATCGTGACATTCGGGCCTATGTCGCATCCCTCTCCTATGAGAACAGGCCCTATTATGTATGAGCCGGATCTGATCAGGCTGCCCCTTCCGAGCGAGACCTGCCCACGGATTACCACGCCATCCTCGATCTCACCCTGGACCTCTGTTTTTGTCAGGCCAGCTGCGATGCTGTTTGCAGCTAGCAGATCCCAGGCGAAGACCGCATCTCCCCAGATGCCCTTCGTGACGACAGCCCTGATCCTCACACCCCTCTCAATCATCTGGCTCAGTGTCCGGGTGATCTCATAACCCCCGCGCTCTGATATGGGCGTCTTCGGTATCTCCTCGAAGATATCGGGCATCATCTTGTACGCGCCAGTGTTCACGATCCCCGCGCAGGCCCTCCCCGGCTTCTCGTGTATCTGCTTTACCGCATCTCCATCTACAACAAGAACCCCGTAATCCCCCGCATGCTCCCTGAGCGCGCCGAGGATGACGTAATCGCCATCCGCGCTTAAAAGATCCCTTACCGCCCTGCTGTCCAGGATGTTGTCGCCATTCACGACCAGAAACTGATCATCGATGTGCTCCTGGGCCCTGCGGAGCGCGTGTGCTGTGCCAAGACGCTCCTCCTGGAAGACGTATGTTATGCGGGCGCCGAACTTCACGCCATCCTCGAAGTAGTCCATCACCCGCTCCTTCTGATACCCGACGACAGCCACGATCTCATCTATCCCGTTGTCCACAAGGGCTCGGACGACATGCTCCATGAACGGCATGTTCGCCAGTGGCAGCATGACCTTCGGCCTGGTCTGGGTCAGGGGCCTGCACCTGTGCCCCTCTCCGGCAGCAAGTATGACAGCCTTCAGATTCTCACGCCCTGAACAGAGACCAGATATGCAGCTAGTTTATATATTTTGGTGATTCTCCTCCGATCGCCAATGAAGATACTGGTCATACCGACAACTGACTGGATAAGACATCCGTTTCCGAACAGGTTGAACTTCATATTCGATATAATCGCGGAGAGGCATGAGGTGCAGGTTTTGCACTTCGAGCTCTCGAAGTTCAGAGATAACAGCCCGAGATGGACGAGATGCTCTCTTTTGAGGGCAGGATCCTCCAGGGCTGAGGACCCCTCCCTTTACTACATAACAAGCGCTTTATCCCATCTCCGCGTGATCCGCGATGCTGCCAGGGACTCTGATGTGATTCTATCAGCGAACATCCTCCCCTCATTCATGGCGAACCTCACAGATACGCCCGTGGTCTTCGACTATCTCGATCATCTGGAGGAATCCGCATCCATATACTACCCGGGCTCGCTCTTCGGCAGGGCTGTAAAGCTCGGGGTCAGGGCTATCACCAGATACAACCTCAGGCACGCCAGGGCTGTGATAACCGTGACCCAGGAGCTCAAAGAGTACCTCAGAAACATCGGCGTTCGTGATGTGGAGATCATTCCGAACGGCGTGGACACGAGCCTTCTGAAACCTATTGATGCTGGAGAGGCAAAGAGCGCTCTCGGTCTTGAGGGGGATGTGATCGGTTACGTCGGATCGCTGGAGTACTGGGTCGATCTCGAGACCGTTGTGAGCGCTCTGCCAGATCTCGATGTCACACTCCTCGTTGTGGGCCCGAGCCTGTTCACGGATTACGGCGAGCGCATAAAGGATATGGCCGAGCGGCTCGGCGTTGGAGAGAGGGTGATCTTCACGGGAGCTGTGCCGTACGCGGAGCTCGGCAGGTACATATCTGCGATGGACATAGGCCTCAACCCCCTGAGAATGATGAAGAAGAACGAGTATGCTGCTGGAGGGAAGATCTTCAACTACCTCGCATGCGGCAGGCCTGTTCTCACCACAAGAATGCTCTCGCTCGAGCGGCTTCTCGGGGACAGCCTGTACTACTATGATGACAGGGATAGCTTCATATCGCAGGTGAAGCGTATCCTGGAGAGCCCGCAGGATCAGAGAAGATACAGGGAGATCGCTGAGAGGTATGACTGGCGCGCTCTGGCAGCCAGGTACGAGAGCGTTCTGAGGAGGGCTGCAGAAGATTGATGATGGAGGATGAAGCGCAACCAAAGTTGCTCGATGTTGGAGATGGGTGCAGATGAAGGTGCTGCTTCTCGCGAACCAGCCGGAGAAGACGACGAGGCTCAGGCTCTTTGAGGCGACGCTGAAGGAGCTGGGGTACGAGACGATCGTGCCGAGGTTTGATACAGTCAACTGGATCTCCATCGCAAGGAAGGCCAGAGGGATCGTTCTTAAGGAGAGGCCTGATATCGTTCATCTCTTCAACGTTCCTGATGTGATTTACCACTGGATTCCCTCTCTTAGAGGATCGGGATACAGACGCCTGATATACGATTACAGATCTCCATGGGGCGTGGAGACGCAGCTGCGCTTCGGCTCCATCGCAAAGAGTGCATGCGAGCGCTTCGAGCGGCAGCTGGCTGAGGCGGCTGATGTGATAACCACTGTGAACACCCCCTTGAAGGAGAAGGCGATGTCGTATGCTCCAGGGAAGGAGATTCGCGTGATTCCAAATTACCCGCAGAGGAGCTTCGCAGAGCCTGGAGACGATATCGAGCCGGAGAACGTGGTGATCTTCGTCGGGAGAGTGTGCGAGCAGGAGGGCATCGATTCTCTTTTAAGAGTCGCGCGGGATCTCCCGGATCAGGAGTTCTGGATCGTTGGAGGCGGGCCGTTCGCGTGGTGGTATCTCCGGAGAAAAACAGAAAATGTTAAAGCGCTCGGCTGGCAGCCTCACAGCAGGGTCGCAGCGCTTGTCAGAAGAGCCAGAATCTGCATAATCCCGAGAAGGGAGAACGCGCTTACGCCGTACTCCACAGACAAGAGCATATGGAAGCTGAACGAGTACCTGAACCTGGGCAGGCAGGTTGTCGCCTCCGGAATCACCCTGGAGGAGAGGAGGAAGAACCTGTGGGTTGTGAGGAGCACAGAGCTGAGAAGAGCAGTGGAGGAGAGCATGGAGAGGGAGCCTGAGAAAATGAAAGAGAGCGACTACAGGTTCTGGGAGGAGAATACGGAGCTGGTGGAAGAGGTGTACGAGAGGGTGTGGGGATGAAGGCAGGCATCTGACAGCTATTCGTGATCTAAAAGGCGTCATCTATGAGAGTAGCATTCGTATATTACGATTATTCATCATTTGTCGAGCAGGATTATGAGATCCTCTCCAGGCATTTCGATGTGGAGAGGGTGCAGTACAGTAAGCCGGGCGATATCTTTGAGATGGCGTCTTCCATATCGCGCTCTGATATTGTATTCAGCTGGTTTGCCGCTGGCCATTCTTTTCTGAGTGTAATGCTTTCCAGGATATTTGGGAAAAGGTCTGTGGTGGTGGCGGGTGGCTACGATGTTGCATTCCTTCCTGATATTGGATATGGTCAGTATACGCAGGGATGGATTAAACGGAAATACACAGATCTGGCATTGGAGAATGCTGATGCGGTTCTGGCGGTTTCGCAATTCACCAGAGAGGAAGTCCTCAAAAGGACGAAACCAAGACGTTTGGAGGTCGTCTACAACGGCGTAGATACAGAGAAGTTCCATCCGAAGGGAGAAAAAGATGATCTGGTACTTACAGTCGCCTCAGGTTCAACAAATGTCATCAAGCTGAAGGGATTGGATACCTTTGTTGAGGCTGCATATTTGCTTCCGAATGTTAAATTTTTGATAATTGGAGTTCGTGGAGATGTATTAAATATTCTGAGATCAAAAAGCCCTGAGAACGTGAAGATCTTAGGACGTGTTTCACGGGATGAGCTCGTGGAATACTATCAAAGAGCAAAGGTGTACTGTCAGCTCTCCTATGTCGAGTCGTTTGGTATGGCTCTTGCAGAGGCGATGGCATGCGGATGTGTTCCTGTGGTCACAGATCGAGGGGCGCTTCCTGAGGTTGTGGGGGATACAGGTTTCTATGTTCCATATGGCGATGAAAAGGCAACGGCTAAGGGTATAAGAAAAGCACTCAAGTCTAATAAAGAATACCAAGCAAGAAAAAGAATAAAAGAGAATTTTCCTTTACATAAAAGAGAAGCAGCAATAATGGAGGTTATCGATTCGGTTCATGACTAAGTTGTTTGCAGTTGTTAATGGGATCATTCTGGAAGATCTTGGTGAGAATGTATCTCCTACGTATACGAGAATACATTATCTGCTCAATGGTTTAAAACAATTTTCAGATATAAATCTTAGTTCAGTCTCCTACAGGCTGGTTGAGAAAAGAGATATCCTTTACAGAGTGTATAACAACATCCAGAAGACTTTAGCAGTTATTGCTGTGTTGGATAAGTAGCTTTATATTCATATATTCTCTCTTATTCTTTCAAGAATCTTCGTCATAATGTTATACG
>JARYLI010000029.1 GCA_029907715.1 Methanothrix sp. | reverse complement strand
ATGATCGATGATCGCACAATCCTGGAAATCATAAAGGCCAGGCATAAAGCCAGAATCTCTGCCAGAGAATCGCACCATTGAAGATCTGCAGCATCGTCCTCTAAATAGTAGTAGATGACAATGTCAAGATCCTTAGCCGACGACGAATGCGGTGATTATAGCCCATAATCGGAGGTTTCAGATCGATCGGCAGTCCAGACAGGCGGCATGCAGGAGAGGGCAGATGAAAAACACTCTCTTTTGAAAATCGCTTTTAAACTCTGATGAAAAGATATATATGCATCAAAGAAAGCTCGGAATGCGAATAGGGGATCTTTTCGGCTGCATCGAAATAGTTGCGCCGAGGGTCTCAAGGAGGGAGCAGAATGGCGGTACTTCCTGTCGCCCCGGTTGCCAGGCTGATAAGAATGGCCGGGGCCAAGAGGGTTAGTGAGGATGCAAGCATCGAGCTTGCTGCGATTCTGGAGAACTACGGCATCGAGATAGCGAAAGAGGCGATAGACTGGGCCAATCATGCGAAGAGGAAGACTGTGAGGGCGGAGGATATAAAAGAGGCCGCAAAGCGAGTGAGACCTGTAAAGCAGGGAGAATGAGCCTGCTGGGAGAAAAATCGATATGGACTACCGCGCGCTTGGTCTTGTGTGCGGCATAGAGATTCATCAGCAGCTCGATACAAGCTGCAAGCTCTTCTGCCGCTGCCCCACTCTGCACAGGGAGGTCGAGGACTCGAACTTCGAGTTCTTCAGGTACCTCAGGCCTGCGAGAAGCGAGCTCGGGGAGATCGACAGGGCTGCTCTTGAGGAGACGCTTGTATCTAGGAGATTCATATACAAATCCTACGACACAACCTGTCTGGTGGAGGCTGATGAGGAGCCTCCGAGGGAGCTCAACCGGGAGGCTCTTGAGATCGCCCTGGTGATCGCACGTCTTCTCAGGATGCGCATCGTTGATGAGATCCACACGATGCGCAAGACCGTGATAGACGGCTCGAACACATCTGGATTTCAGAGGACCGCATTCATCGCGTCCGGTGGATCCATAGACACATCATGCGGGCCTGTGGGCATAGGCATACTCTGTCTGGAGGAGGAGGCTGCCAGGATAATCGAGGATCGTGGGGATGAGGTGGTGTATTCTCTCGACCGGCTGGGCATCCCCCTTGTCGAGATCGGGACCGCTCCTGATATAGTATCCCCGCAGCATGCGAGGGAGGTGGCCCAGCATATCGGCATGGTACTCCGATCAACGGGCAGGGTCAAGCGCGGCCTCGGCACGATAAGGCAGGACGTGAATGTATCGATAGCTGGTGGAGCCAGGGTCGAGATCAAGGGTGTTCAGGAGCTGAACCTGATAGAGAGGATCGTAGAGCTGGAGGTCCTCCGCCAGGTCAGGCTGCTCGAGATACGGGATGAGCTCCAGAGGAGAGGCGCCCATGTCAATGGGGAGATCGTCGATGCAACTGGGCTCTTCTCAAACTCACGCTCGAAGGTCATCACAAGGGCCCTCAAGAGTGGCGGTGCGGTTCTCGCCACGAGGCTTGACGGCTTCAACGGGATGATAGGAAAGGAGGTTCAGCCCGGTAGACGTCTCGGCACAGAGCTCTCTGACAGGGCGAAGCGCGCAGGTGTCGGTGGCATATTCCACACCGACGAGCTGCCAGCATATGGGATAACAGAAGAGGAGGTGTCATCACTCAGGAGCCTGCTTAGCTGCGGGGAGAGCGATGCTGTGGTGATGGTGGCAGCGCCCCCTGAGAGGGCGAGAAAGGCGATGGAGGCTGTGATCGAGCGCGCACGGGAGGCCATTGCGGGCGTGCCGGAGGAGACCAGGAGAGCGCTTCCTGATGGCACATCTGAGTACATGCGCCCGCTCCCAGGATCGGCGAGGATGTACCCTGAGACGGATGTACCGCCTGTCATTATAAATAAAGAGATGGTTGAGCAGCTGAGGCTCCCGGAGCTTGTCGTGGAGAGGGCCGAGAGGTACCAGAGGGAGTACGGGCTCAGCCCGGAGCAGGCCAGGATAATGGCAGCCTCGTCCAACTACCAGCTCTTCGAGGAGATCGTGAGGGCATACAGAGTGCAGCCGTCGCTCGTCGTGCGATCTCTGGAGTCCACGCCTGTAGAGCTTGCAAGGGATGGCGTGCCGGTTTACAGGCTCAGTGACAGGCATTTCATGGGCTGCTTCGAGCTGCTCTCGCAAAACAGGATCGCTAAGGAGGGAATACCCGCACTCCTCAAAGCCATGGCCGAGAACCCTGATGCTGATCCGGAGATGGCAGCGCAGGCGGCAGGTCTGATGAGCTTGGGTGCATCAGAGGTCGAGAGGATAGTCCATGAGATCGTCTCCGCAAAAATCGATCTCGTAAGGGAGCGGGGCGAGCGTGCTATCGGGCCACTCATGGGGCTCGCGATGGAGCAGCTGAGAGGCAAAGCAGACGGTGCGGCTGTGAGCGCTCTTATAAAGAGAGAGATTAACGCGATTCTCGGGAGAGCTGTCTGATCGCGACACAGCCTGCGTATCTTTCAGGAGGAGACCTGCATGGATGACAGATGGGACATGCTGCTAACAAAGGTCAGGTCTAACCCGAGATCCAAGAAGGACTCCGGCAGATGGCATCAGGTCGTGTACCTGAATCACTGAATGAAATTAAGGATTCACCACTCACTGGCAGCAGATCACAAATCCTGCGATGTCACCTGCTGCCGGGTTCGGTGATCTGAGTACACTGCCTGACATCTTTCTTCACCATGAAGTCTATGACGACATTGTAGATCCTGGGCGCATAGCTTCTGACGATGCCTCGATACAGGAGAGATGCCTCGCACCCGAGCTCCCTGGCTTTTTCCTCTATTATTCTGACATCCCTGTAGAGGTCATCCTCGGGGGCGAATGTGTAGTAGTGAACCACTCCCCCGCTCTTCGCGGTGCGTATCGCCTCTGGGAGGAATATCGAGGCAGAGTGCGGCAGGTTCATAACGACATGATCCGCCTGATCTGCAAGGTCCTCTGTCAGAGCTGCAGCGTCACCCTCGCGTACCTCAACATCCAGACGGTTCATCCTTGCGTTTTCCACGAGAAGCTTTACTGCATACGGATTCTTGTCGATCGCGATCACCCTTGCGCCACGTTTCGCCATGAGAAGCGAGAATGGGCCCACGCCTGCGAACATATCGACCACAGTATCGCCGGGGCGCACCTGCTCTGCAACCCTGAGCCTCTCAGTGCCGAGCCTCGGCGAGAAGTATGCGCGCTCGAGATCCACCATGTAGCGGATGCCGTGCTCCCTGTGAACTGTGAGCGTCCTCATCTCGCCCGCCACGTATCTGTACCTGCGGAGCCTGAACTCTCCCTCAACATCCGAAACCGGCGCGAGGACCGCGCGGATTCCCCTGTGGACTGCCATTATCGCATCCGCAACCACCTCAGGCTCCTCATCCTCAACCACAGCTATATCCCCGATGGTCTCGAAGCTCGGTTTTCTGCCCAGGATCTCCTCAACGGTGACCTTTCTCCGATCCTCCTCGAACTCCATCTGGACGATCTCAGCACCCGCGATACCCTTCAGCGCATCAGGGTTGATGCTCTCAAGAACTGGGATGTATATGTGATAATCGTCGGAGCGGATGCGTTTTTTTCTGTCGAGGGCACCCCGCTCTGCAAGAATCCTCCGTATCCGCTCGCCCATAGAGCGCGGCGCCTTCACTCCAAGCGTGGTCTTAGATCCGCACATTTCATGATGAGTTGCCCGCATCAATCTGATGCGCTTAAACCCTTCCTGTTTCAGCATCACGATCTCTTCGTCACCGCAGCACCAGCTGCAGTGCGCGATGTGGGCAGGCTGTCACGCATGCTCCACACTGGATGCACTTGCCCGGGTCTGTCACAACCTTCCAGTTGTCGAACCTGAATGTGCCGGTGGGGCATATCGCAATGCATGCGCCGCAGTGGACGCACTCCTCATCGTTTCTCATCACAGGGATCTCCAGGAGCACTACATCCACGCCCCTGCGCTCGAATGCGTCCTTGACCTGCCTGCATTTATCGTCTGAGACATCGAGGACGATCTCGCCGCTGACGGCATCTATGCTCGCCCTCTCGATGTTTATGAGCGCGCCGGTCTCCAGGATGACAGAAGCTATCAGGGGCTTTCTGACTATGCCCGGCGCGACCCTGAGCATCAGCTTCATCTCGGCCGCCTCCCCGCAAACAGCCTGCTCAGGTCGTTGCTTGTTATCATTCCTATGACGCGATTGTCCTTATCCACAACGGGAAGCGCAGAAATGCTGTGGATATCCATCGTCCTCGCAGCCAGCTCTATCGGCTCATCCGGGGTCGCTGAGTACACCCGTCGGGTCATGATCTCCGAGACTCTTGAGATGTTGCCGTTTGCAACAGCCTTGGATATGTCCCATGTCGTTATTATGCCCATGAGCTTCCCCTCATCAGAGACCACCGGGAGATGATCGAACCGGCTTCCGACGATAACGCGTGCGGCCTCAGGCACGCTGATGTTCTCTCCCACTGTGACAACATCCCTGTTCATGACATCCCCGACGTAAGGGAGCTCCTTCGTCTGCTTCATCGGCCTGCTGACGCCACTTCTTGGCAGAGGCTCGGCCTGCTCTGTCAGCAGGAACTCCCCCCTCTCGATCCACTCCTTCAGGGTTCCAGCAACCCTTCTGGCCATGTGGAAGCTTGAAAGCGATGCTGTTGGGACCTCTTTTCCGTTTATCTCCACGAAACCGGATCTCAGCTCCGCGTAGCTCACGCTCCTCAGAACCGGTCTGTCCCTTCGCTGCACGCCATAATCAACTATCGGAACGGTGATGTCCCTGTCCCTGACAGCAGTGCTCAGCGCGAGCCTCTCGTTCAGTATCGGTATCGGAACGCCAACGCCAACGTAAAGCGTCGGGCCGTACCTTGTGAACGTGGCGGCCCTCAGGAACTCGCTGCTCATCCTCTTGAGGTCTCCTGCAACCATGAGCGTGGCGAACCCGCTCTCCGGGCTGTGCTGTGTGCCGGGTCCCACGATATAACCCTGCGCGCCGCCGAGGAATATTCTGACCCCAGTCCCTATGTACTCGAATCCCGGATCGTTGGAGATGGGATTCAGAACACCCGCGCCGCTGTAATGGACGTTTCCGAAGCGAGGGAGCAGCGTGCCCATGTATGTGTGAAGAGTCCTGTCAGAGGAGTTCGTGGCAGCGTTGTACCTCTGATACGCGTTTCTTGGATTGACCATCAGAGCCTGGTTGAGGTCCTCCAGATGGAGGGTCGTCTCGATCTCCAACCTGGGATAACAGTCTGTGCCCACACCCTCGCCCATCACATCCACAGCTCTACCGGAGACGAGATCCTCTATGACGTGAGCACCGCCGTACTCTATGCCTTTATCCTCAGATGGCTGGGTCGCTCCCAGAAAGAGATCGACCGCGGCAACCCCACCGTATGCCTCAACCCGGTTCAGCCAGGCCCTCGAGATCTTTATAGGCGGGTCGCTGTGGCCGAGGTTCAGGAAGACGCCGGAGGAGCACATCGCTCCGAAGGTGCCGGTGGTCACGACATCAACCTCGCGCACCGCGCCACCAGGCCCCAGCTCTTCGACAATGGAGGGCATCTCCTCCGCGGTCACAACCCTGACGCTTCCGTCACGTATCCGCTCGTTGATCTCGGATAGCGATTTCTCTGCTTCCACGGCTGGGGCTTGCACCTTTTCCGATAAAAAGATATCCCATACACGGCAGCCATCAATGCCATTCTCATCTGTGCGGCTCTTAAACGTGCTGTAGCCTGTGATTCCAACTGCCTCCTGGCACGAACAGGGTTATATTCTACATCCGGAGATGCCTCTAGAGATGTCTGGAAAGAGGATCGTCCTGACCAGCGACAGGACAATGATGTCCTCCTATCACGGAGGCGTTCTGCTCGGGTTTGCCGCAATAATGCCCAGGGCGGTCATGCCCGACTGGGTGCTCAGATCTCTATTCTGTCCTCCTGTGAGAGCACATCCCGACGGCAGGGCGGTTTATGCTCCGTGCGGCATGCGAAAGGTGGAGGCTGCCCTCCTTGAGGCGGGGTTCTCCAGGGATGAGGTCATGGTCGCGCATCCAGATCGCCTCGAGAAGGCGATAGGCAGTGATACCGAGATCCTGGGCATAACACACGACGATCCGATGGGGAAGATAGCAGTCCGCGAGATCGAGGATATCATTAACAGAGGTCCACCGCACAACAGGCACAGCTTCCTGAAGCTCATAAATCATCCCCTGGTTAAAAAATACGATCCGGTGATCGTCGTCGGTGGCAATGGCGCATGGGAGCTCGCCGATGAGGATGTGGGCGTCGATCACATCTACCTGGGCGAGGGTGAGAGCGAGTTTCCGGAGGTTTGCAGGGCGATCCTCGATGGGAGGGATGTCCCCAGGATCATACAGGGAACGCCTGTGGCCGGGGAGAGGATCCCTGTGAACAGGGGCGCCACGATCGCAGGCATAGTCGAGATCGGAAGAGGATGCTGGCGTGGCTGCGCATTCTGCTCACCAACGATGAGGTCGCTGAGACACAGACCGGTAGCCAGCATTCTGGAGGACGTCAGGGTGAACATGAGGGAGGGCATGAGGGATGTTCTGCTTCACTCAGAGGACGTTTTCACATACGGCTCAATGGGATTGCGCCCTGATCCTGATAAGGTGCTGGAGCTCTTCAGGAGCGTCAAGCAGCTCTCGCCACACACAATAGATGTCTCACACCTCAGCCTGGCGACCGTGCATCAGTCCATGGATCTCCTCAGCAGGGTCTCTGAGGTTGTTGGCGTTGGCACAGATCAGAAATACATGTCAGCATGGATAGGAATAGAGACCGGAAGCTGTCGTGTACTGGAGATGCACATGCCCAGGAAGGCGCTGCCAGAATCTCCGGATCGCTGGCCAGATATCGTCAGGGATTGCTATGCGCTCTTCCATGATGAACACTGGGTGCCGGTCGCGAGCCTTGTCCTGGGGCTGCCAGGTGAGACCGCTGATGATGTTGTCAGGACAACAGAGCTTGTGGAGTCGCTCAAGGATTACACAGGGCTTATGCTTCCACTCTTCTTCACTCCCATGGCAGGTACAGCACTCGGCAGCTACAAAGGGCTCGGAAAGGATAACGCCCTTCCTGAGCACTGGGAGCTGGTCGGGACCTGCATGGAGTACAACCTGAGACATCTCAGGAAGCTTCACAGCCTTTACAGAGAGCGCATGACATCAAATCCGATGGTGCACATGGGCCTGCGCGCGATCAACATAGCAGCAGACATCGTTCTGCCGAAATACATGAGAAGAATGAAAAGGGGAGAACCGCCAAACTGAAAGAAATTTTCGATCCTGAGGATGGCCTGAAGCTAGTAGTTCTCCAGCACCGATTTCACTATCGTCTTGTGGTCGTTCTTCAATGAGTACACGTTGTGGTCTCCGGATACATCTATGCTGAGAATTCCAAGGCGCGTGTTCATGAGTCCGACCATGGCAGACACACCGCGATAGCTTACATTGAAGCCCTCCTTCTCCAGATATGTGAAGATGTCCTCGGTCGTAAAGGATGAATCGCTCAAGAACAACTTCAGCACCGCTTTTCTGATTCCAATACCATCTCGCTTCAGATAATTCCTCAGCCGCTCCTGAATTCTCTCCTCAGCGCTCTCCATCCAGCAAGCTCACCGGCCATAAAGAAGGATGCGATGGCTTATAAAGGTATTCTCTCCACGACCAGCCCATCCTCTGTTGGATACCTCTCAACTATGTGAGGAGATCCGATATGCCTCACCTCATCTGCTATCTCCTCCAGTATCCAGGCCGCAATCTCTATTCCATCAGCTGCGAGTTCGTACATGCTCTCCGGAACACCAAGCTCCTCCAGGACTCTGATCGCAGCCTGCGGATCTGGAGCGACGATGACTCCTGTCAGCAACGTGCCATCATCGCTCACGATATCGAACTCTCTCCTGACCCTCCCAGCACGCCGCTTCAGCCTCTCCCTGAGCTGGACGGAGTCCTTGAAGACGGAGGAGCAGTAGTGGAGCTTTATTCTGTAGTTCATGAACGATCTTGCGATCGACTCGCTCCCGATCGCCGCGCAGGAGTCCGGGCATGCCCTGAAGCCTCTGGCTCTTAGCGCATCCGCGTTCGTCTCTGTGAACTCGAGCTCATTTATGTTCAGAAAAGCACCGGCGCTCTGCACAGCCTCTGCGATCCACGGAGCAGGAGCGATCGCGGGGATCTCCACGCCAGCCTCGATCCCGAGATCCATCGCGGATTTCAGTGCCTCCGCAAGGCGGGGTTCCTCCCGCTCAAGATCCGGATGCATCCTAAGCTCGTCCAGACCGGCATCGCGAAGCCTCGAGAGCACCCTCTCCCCTGGCACGATTCCTGTGTAGAGGTGGATGTGATGCTCTTTTCCCAGAATACTCTTAAGCATGCGAATTGTCTCTAGAACCAGATCCAGCCTCAGCAGAGGCTCTCCGCCGGTTATGCCTGTGCCGAGGGCATCGATCGCCCGCGCCTCCTCCACGATATCATGCGGGGATGATACGATCCGCTCGTTCGCGAAGATGATATCCTTTCCCCTTCGCTCCGCAGAGAGCGGACAGTAGAAGCATTCTCTGGCGCATACACCTGTGATGAAAAGTACAAGAGATGCTCCCTGTCTGCATATCTCACATCCGTGAGGGAGGTAGTTGTGGAACGATCCTGTGCTGTCTCGAACCCATTCTTCAGGCATACTTTCCGATCCTCATCCAGTGCATTTCTGAGCGGGTTACCATGATGCACCATGCGTCATCGGTTAAGATCGACATGTGTAGAATTGGACTTAATAGTCTTATCTCGCCTCAGTACTGCTATCAGG
>JARYLI010000028.1 GCA_029907715.1 Methanothrix sp. | reverse complement strand
GTACGGTGGAAGTTCAGCAAAGATAACGCCAGAGCAAAACTCAAACGACACTACAATACAGTTAAAAATTAATGTTAATGAGCACTAGATCATTAAGAGCGTTTCAAAATATCCAAATCTATCATGCAAAATTATAAATAAATTGGACATTACACAGAAGATCACCGGGTATCTACACGCTACATGAGATGCATCTATACAATCCTAGAAATAGGCGTTTTACCGGCTGAATGGCGAATCGCCCCAGCGATGGGGTCAGATATCTCGTCTTCACCACAGAACTTGTCAGGAGAGGGTACTCCTGTTGGAACGCCTCGGCTTCATGCCCACAGGAGGTATCTGGTATATGGCACTACCAAAGAAAGTGAGGATATCGTTTATCATTCTGGCCCTCACAATGGTATTTTTTACTGGATCTGACGCTCAGGATCTATCCGGCCTCATTCCCGGTCTTCCAAACCTACCTGCACCGGACTGGGTTAGAGAGGGTGCACGCTTGAGTTATTACTCTGCAACAGCTAGCATCCCTTCAGCCTATGAGCGGTTTATCCCTGACGAGGAGGGAGACTGGGTTGGGGTGAACTCTGGCAAAAGGTACAGACGAGAAGAGCTGTTTGGTGCAGCTGGTCATGGAGTGACGCAGGTTGATGTTCTATCTGTAGACACGCGGGCTGCTGTGCTCAAGGTCAACGCCTGGCTTTACTCCAGCTACACTGGGCCACTGGTTCCGATAAGACATGCTGCATCTATCGGCCTTCCTGGTGGTGGTGACTGGTATATACATCCTGCTGCACTCGCCAACCTGAACGATCGACGCGGTGGCGGTGTGACAGTTCTACGAATGCCGTATAAGATAGGGACAATGACGTACAATGCCATACGGATTCAGCAGGAAGATGAGAGATCTTCCTTCGTCCATATCTACGATCTCAGTGATGGAAAGCTTCTGGCTGCATTCAGCTCTGTCTCATCTGCAGATGGGAAGATCACCACATTAGCTGAGGCCATACTAATCGGAGTCAGGCAGATGAACCTTCCATGGTTAGACCAGGATCTTCCCAGCTGGGTTAGAGCAGGAACTTTATTGAGGTACGAGGGCACCAAAAGTTACGAGGCGATAAGGGCAGGCACATCCATGTCAGCAAGCGTTTCTATAGAAGTAAGAATCGATGATGTCACAAGGAGGTGCTACACCTACACCCAGAGTGTATCAATGTATGTTCCCGGATTCCCGGCACAGTACAGCCAAGAGAAACTGGCTGGAGGGATAGGCGAGCCTGGAGGTCTGGCGATACCATCTGCATCTCTTGCCTCTCTTAGGCAGGGGCAGGTTATAGATAGCGATCCTGTAACTGGCATCACCACTGTGGTGGCCGATGTGACTAAGGACGATGCCGGCCGCGATACCGTTGTCATAGTGTCTAGTAACGATGCATACTCTGCGGAGCTTACATATGATGTCAGCAGAGGATTGTTGGTAAACTTCGTTGAGACAAAGCGTGGAGAGGAATATAATGAGTATTTACACATCAAACTGAAGGGCTGATCGATTCCCTCTCAAGTGTTGCTTTGAGTGCCCTCATTGACATGTATCCTCACCCAGTCTATCAACTCTGAGATCTGAAGAAGCTTCGTGTCTCGCTTGCGTGCCACGTTCTTCTTTTTAAGCTCAAAAAGAGCCTAATCAATAAAAGAATTCATAATTAATAATAGTAGTTAAAGTATATAAAGCTTCCATGGATGGTTTATAGGAATCTCCCATGCCCTGTCTCCTCCTTGATTTTGGAACATCTCAAGTCGGGATACAGGGCGCATTATATATACTTTGAATAGATCCAGTTGCTGTCACAACTCCAACAGCAAACTCCGATCGTCGGGATTCTCTACCATACTTTTGCAGCAATTTCGGCACACTGCCCTCTCAACAGGCAGCCTCTCGTAGAACTCCGGAAACAGGTACAACCTCTGACCCACAAAACCAAGACCGTTCAGAACCATCGCCTTAACTATCACCGAATGTTCCAGCTTGTGCTGCCTCAACTTCGGCATACGCGAATCTATAACATCCGCTATGCCAAGCCGGTCGAAAACCGCCGCAACTATCCCCAAATGATCCAGCGATCGCGTGTCTGTCTCCATCTAAGCTGCTCCTGACTCAAAACAGCTAAAAATGTTTACTGCAAGGCCATGCAGAGAAAATTGTTCGGAAAATGAACGTTAATGCGGAATGTGGGATGTACCGCCTCCTAGCGCCGGTTTCAGTCGCTCCTCCCGAACCTTCTTCTGACTCAGGGCAAACGTTTTTTAAAAGCTCATTCTCAGCGTATACTTGCCCAAGCAGCCTCTCAAGCTCAGCAATCCTCGCCTCGTAGCTGCACCGGTTGCCATTGCCTCTAAACCCCATTTCTGGATTCTCAGTCAGCTTTTTCCTCCACCTGCACGGAAGACTCGGATGAATACCATGCTCTCGCGCTATCTGAACCAGTGGTTTCCCAGACTCAAGCTCAGCTACTACTGATATCTTGAAATCCCGGTCATAACGCCGCCTTGTCGTCTTCATCTGCTCCCCCTCCATGGATCGATGTTGCTTAACTCATTGTCCACTCGGAGGGGTTCACTCCAAAATTCTACGTGAAACTCTTGTTGTTCTGGGTAAACAAATACCAGTATCCACCTCCCCTACGCGGGCCTCTTCTTCTTTGTCATAGATTTTTGCATAGATATCTTCACAGAATGGACTCGACCAGTGGTTTGCTCGGGCACTTATGTTATATCTTGAATGGTTCTCTATATCCCAGTTTGAATTATTGAAGGTGTTGTTTCCGTGACTACGTCCGCCTCCGCCAATATCAGGAATTGGATTCCCCTCACCGATATAGATACCAACTGGGTTATCTGTGATCAGGTTGTCTTGGATCGCTGGAGTTGAGTCCATACGCACCATAATCCCCCATCCATCATTGCCGCTTATTGTGTTTCTGCGGATGGTTGGAGATGACTGACCTTTTGTGCTTATGCCTGCACCGTTTGTTGATATTTCGTTATTCTCTATTGTTGGATGTGATCGTGATGTGCAATCAATTCCGTTGGATGTTGAGAACTTGTTGTCTGTGATTGTAGGATAGCTTTCACCATATACTGTTATGCCCCAATTGAGAGACCCGAGAAATACGTTCTTTTGAATTTGTGGCTGTGCTGTACCTAGCGTAGCTATACCAGCATGTGCGCTTCCTGTCGCTCTGAATATATTATCTATGATTCTAGGAGATGTGGAGTTACACAATATTGAAGTTCCTGGACTCCCTTCTCCATCTTTCGCCAAGAACATAAACCCAGAAATTAAGGAGGAATCTGCACCAAGAACAGACACGTAACGGGTCGTGGTTGCTCCCTCAAGTGGGTCGTAGAGAGTATAGGGAGATCCACCACTAATCGTAGGACGGCTAACCCCTATTATCGCGACTTTAGGTTTCATCGATATGGGGAATCGCTCTCCAGTTGCTTCATCGTATTTCCTACTAGCAGCTCTCACCTTAATGGTATCTCCTGCTGAAGCTACTGATAATGCATGAGTTATGGTCTTGAATGGCCTTGTTTCCCCTCCGTCTCCAAAGCGGTCGTTACCTCTATCTGCATCCACCCATAATGTCTTTCCCAGCCCAGAAACGGACGGGATAGCCACCAGTGCAACCAAAAAAACGATCAGTATTTTTACCATATTTCTTCTCATGGCTATGTTCCTCCAGAGATTATACGTCTCAAAAGGTGTACGCTCTTGTGTGTCAGCGACTTGAAGTACATGCAAGCTGTTTGCTACAGGTGCTCATTCATTCGCCGCGAGCACATGCGAGGGCAATGTATCTGAGGTTATACTTATGGATAAGAGCGTTGAAAATTGATGTCGCCTTCGCATGTAAGGACAATGCCGATCAAATCACAACTCCTGAGACATAGTATCTCTGTAGTAAATTACGGTGTTTAATCATTTAAATTTTTGCCTGCTGTTGCTGTGTTGAATATAGTATTCCGCATAAGTTGATATAATATCACATGTCACATAAAATAATCTATGAAGTATAACATATCCAGTAGCTTTTAAATGGATTTACATGAAGTGGCGCAAAGAACTATAACTCTTCAAACCCCTGGAGGTGATCGTTCTGTCCGCACCTTTCTTTTGTTTTAATGTGTCACCATATTATAAAAAGAGAATTTTAGAATGTCCTCTTGCATCATGTTTGGCAGTGTGCCGAAATTGCTGTAAATGGACCTCATGCTGGTTCGACGCATGCCGATCAGTTTCGAATTTACAGCGAATTCGATACACTGCCTTTTCCAGGGCAAAAAAGCAGCGTTCGGGTATGTGGTACTGCCTCGAGCCCGCGCGAGGCCAATGGATGCGGATTCGGGTGAGTAATATCCGTTCCGGCCTCGCAGCGCCGCTGAGCCTCCTGCTTCGGCCGCTCCCATTGAAGGTGAGGAGCGGCCTCGAGTCGGCCGCGGCGCGCTCGCCATGAAGGGACGGATGCGGGCAGGGATATGCAAGGATGCCGATTTATAACGATTTATCATGCGGCGTCCTGTGTCCTATGGCATCATGCGCATAACGTATACCGAGTGGCATATTGCCCTCTTGGCGGATTTCTGGATAAACGACCATGCACGATGATAGCATGCGTCATAGGTTAGGGTCGACATGTGTAGAATTGGACTTAATGGTCTTATCTCGCCTTAGTACTGCTATCAGGACTCAAGTCCACATGCGGTCGATTTGAATCAAACTCTCCAATCTGGCGCAAGCTCAATTTTTCAAATTTCGTGGTAAATATATTTACATAAAATCCTTAACCGATGACCAATGACGATGATAGCAGCTTCACTTGAGCAGTAACTCAAGCAAGCTCACGATATTGAGCAAACACGAAGAAACCCACACAAAAACCAACTCTCAAATGGATCGCGTTCATGTTCCTCGGTGTCACCGCTGTGAAGTCAACAATATGGCGGCGAGAAACACCAGAAAATCGCTAACCTCAACGAGAATACTTTGAAAATAATCAAACTGTTTGGACCAGCATGCGAAAAATACTACGGACTGGAGCGTTAATGCGGAATGTGGGGCAAATCATATTTTTAAACGCATTTTTGGGTTCCTCTAATTAGGGAAAATAACTTATAAAAATATATTTAAATTAACTCAAATAAAGAATCAAACCCCAAATATAACTGGAATTAAGCTTTTTTAAAAGCGCTATGTTGGAGAGGGGTAGAAAAATAAAGGCGACGCTGATAGGCGATCGAGCTCTGAAAAAAAGTGGTGCGCCCGATGCGGGCGCCGCTTCACATCTTGAGACGCTTCTTCAGCTCCTCCAGCTCTCCTGTCCTGTAGAGGTACACACCGATTCCAGCGAGCAGGATTATCAGGAGGGCCACGGCCCAGACGAGCCATCCGCCCTTCGCCTCCTCGACGGACACGGTCTTCTGGATGCCCTCCACCTCGAATGTGTAGACGCCAGGCTCCTTCGGCCTGTACTCAAACGTGACCTTCTCGATCTTTCCGGGCTCGACAGTGATGCTCTTGTTGCCGGTGGCGTTCCGGTTCACCAGAAGCTGTATCCCTCGGGTATCGGGTGTCTTTCCTGTGTTCTGGACCTCGGCGACGATCTTCAGGGGCTTACCGGCGATCGCATCTCCGGTGACATTCATGCTGACGACGCTGATCGGAGAGAGCACCTTCACGCTCTTCGTCGCCCTGTCATAGCCTGATGCCTCCACAGATATCGTGTGATCCCCTGTCTCATTTACCGATATGGATACAGATCCCTTGCTGTCTGTCTGTCCAGCAGGCACACCGTCTAAGCTCACGTTCGCCCCCTCAATCGGCTGGGTGGCATTTGCGCCGCCCCTGACCGTCACCACGAAGGTCTCGCCTCTCATGACCTCCGGAGGTGCTGTTATCACGAGTCTCCTGAGCTCAGCCTCTGACCTCACCAGAAGCGTTCCGCTCGCGTCCTCGTATCCTGACAGCTTCGCCTGAACCTGAACGCTTCCAGCCCTATCAGGTGTGTATCTGATCATTCCGCCTGCATCTGTTGTGCCGATCTCCTTTCCACCGACGAGCACCTTGGCTCCGCTGACGGCCTTTCCGCCGGATGTGACCTGGATCATGATCGGCTTGCCAACGATCGCCTCAGTCAGATTGAGCCTGAGCGGCTCAGTCTTGCCCACGCGCAGGGCGATCGGGCAGAGGTTTCTCTCTGGATTGTCAGCCACCCTGAACTTCAGGTTGCCCATGATCTCGATATCCTTGCCCCGGCCGAGGCTTATCGAGCCGTCGTTCTTCATAGTTATGCCATCTTCGGAGAGCGAGTCCACCTCCATCTTGCCGTGCTTGTCGCCCTCCTCCACAGACTCCGGCGTGTCAGAGACCTGGAATATTCCGTCGACGGTTGCAAGATCCGCCTCCCTGCCGCGGAAGACGTTGCTTATGTGAGCTGCGATTATCGGGACGTCCTCTGAGCTTATCCTCACCTTGTAGGTATATGTCGAGGCCTCGAGATCTCCTGATGCGGGTGTGACGACCTTGCTGTCCACCTCATCACCGTCTTTTGTGAGGGAGAGCCAGACCTTGTTCCCGTCGAGATCCACCTCCTTTATCTGGAGCTCGTAGCCGTCCTCAAGTGGCAGAACGGATCCTGATGATATCGTGCGTTCCTCATCGCTGTCTATCAGGACCTTTCTCAGCTCGCCGTTGTTTATGATGCTGAACTCATCCGTGAAGAGCGTGGCGTTGTTGTAGCCAGCGAAGTACTTGTCTGCCATGAAACCGATGACGTCGTATTTGCCCCAACTCCCGAACTCGAACTCCACCGGCTGCGGAGAAGTCTCGTACTTCAGATCCCCGTCCTCGATCTTGCTTCCAGAGAACCTCGCGACAAGCTTCTCTGTGCCTATATCCTCATCTATATCGTAGTAGAATCCCTCGAAGTTGTATGGTGTCCAGGTGAAGCTCTCCACTCTGCTAGGATCGACCACAGTCCCCCTGACCTCGTAGGTGCCGGTCCTCTCCACAACAGGTGCAAATCGGAGGATGTCAGAGTCGGCCACCTGCAGCCCGACGCCGCCCATCAGCCTGACTGTGGTGCCCTTTCTAAGGGTTACTGAATCCTCGTTCTCCAGCTCGATTCCGGAGTCGGAGACCGAGACCACCTCCATCTTGTCGTACTTGTCCCCCTCCTCGACAGAGGCGTATGTGTCTGATATCTGGAAGAGACCATCTATCGTGACAAGGCTCGACTCTGCGCCGGCGAAGACGTTCGAGACATGGGCCATTATGAGCGGAACGTCCTTGCCGCTGATCTTCTCCTCGTACGTGTACGTGGCGCTCTTCAGGCTGTCAGGGGATATCACCTTGCTGTCGATCTCTTCGCCGTCCTTTGCAAGCGCGAGATGGACCTTGTTTCCGTTGATGTCTATCTCCTTGATCCTGAGCTCGTATCCCTCCTCCAGCGGGAGGACTGAGCCTGAGGTGATGGTCTTCTCATCATCACTGTCGATCAGCACGCGCCTTAGCTGGTTCTCGTTGATCAGACTCACATCATCAACGACCTCAGTATCGGAATAACCGGCGAAGTACTTCTCCGCCATGAAGCCGATGACCTGGTACCTGCCCCAGTCATCGAACTCAAAGCTGATATCCTGGACATCACTGGTGTATCTTATATTCCCGGAGTCGATGGCCCTGTTGTATCTGTCACCAGAGCGGCTGAGGCTGACGGTGAGCTTCTCGGTGCCGACCATATCATCGAGATCGTAGAAGAACCCTGAGAATGTCTGTGGTGTCCATGTGTATGTCTCCGGCATGCCCTCTCTCCAGATCCTGTCTGTGAACTCCTCCTCCGCGACCTTCTCTGGAACCTCCTCGACCACTTCCTCTGTCACATTCTCCTCTTCGGTTATGTTCTCCGCGGTCAGGTTCTCCGCAGAGATGTTTGCCGGTACGAGAACTGCGGCCAGGCCGGGGCTCTGGTTGCCTGCCAGGCTTGCGTTCCCGGCAATTGCTGATGTCACATTTGATGTCAGGTTCCCCTCGGGAGTGAGACCCTCCGGGATCACGACAGCCGAGAGGTTCGCGGCTGCGCCTGTGGTGGCGGTCACGTTTGATGCACCGCCTTCAGACGTCACATTTGATGTCAGGTCCCCCTCAGGAGCGAGCCCCTCGGGAGTCGATGCAGAGACATTAGATGCAGGAGCTGCGCCGGCGGCTGCGGCCAGGGCTGGCGCTGCGCTCTGAGCGGTGCGGTTCTGCTCCACAGCAGAGCTCACTGCAGCGTCTGCAGATCTATCCTCTGCTGTGGCATTTGCAGATGTTGCATTACCTTCTGCACCGACATCTGAGCTCCCAGCAGTGTTTCTGGACAGAGAGACCGGGGTTCTTGCTGTGTTGTTTCCCAGCCTCTTGAACGTCACAGTGATACCGCTGGAGGAGGTGCCTGTGGAGAAGAAATCATCCGGCGGAGCGGTCACCTGTGCTGCGGACTGCTCAGCAGATTTATTCTCAGTTGCATTCTCCGCCACACCTCCTGATAAAAATCCAGCTGATATGACGATGAGCGCGATGACAAACAAACTTTTGCAGTACATGAACACCTCCCATCCGGTATCTATTTGTTTACCGTATATATATTTTATGCAAATGTATTCCCATATACAGTGCTTTTCGTGTATCTGTTTCGTACTGCTTATTATACTCTGTGGCATGTATGGGTGGCTGAGCAGATGAGCTTCTGGTCTTATGCTACGGCAGTTGGCTTTATGGTGTGTAGCCGGATCACGTTGTTTTATGTCTGTATGCTGTGGGTGTCGTGTGCCCGCATCAGTGAGTTCAGACGAATGCGGCCATATGGTATTCATTGGCAGAATGCAAGTTCACGATGAATCCTGACAGCCTGATCGGTTATTCGAGCTCACTGTTATTGTTTGGTTGCGCGATCACACCACTGAGCGCAAGAATCTCATCAATGGAATTCTTGGGGCTCTGTATGCGGAGATTGACTCCTGACATGATACAGCGATTCAAGCCCGCAGCGCACCATCCTCTGAAAATTTATTTGTTCTCGTGAAAAGAATCTGGAGGGTGTGTCTAATATGCTAATATTAGAATATGCTGTATTCCAAAGTTAAGCTCAGATAAATTTTAATATACCATAAAACAAGCAAATAACATGCTTAAGAGATGGGATACAAGATTATACGATATTAAGTTAATATTAGAAGTATTTGATTCGTTATCGTTAGATTTGCGATCAATAAATGCTCCAAAACCAAAAGTTTATGATTTGGAGACCATAATTAAGGCACTTTT
>JARYLI010000027.1 GCA_029907715.1 Methanothrix sp. | reverse complement strand
GCCTGCGATGGACAAGAGCTATAGAATGCTGGAACAACTTCTGTAAAATGTTTATGTTCTACTGCAACGTCGCGAGGAGGTAATAATGTTATTCAGACAGGTCCGCCTCTCAGATACTAAGACTTATAAACTAGTGGGTGGCAGGTAGCAGGTATCAAGCTCATCGGAGGAGTGTTATTTGGCGCGAAAACCTGGAAGCATGTACAGAAGGATCGAGCGGCCTTACACACGCAGGGAGTACATCGGAGGAGTCCCTGGGAGCAAGGTCGTTCACTACGACATGGGGAACCTCACGGAGAACTTTCCTGTGAAGCTCTCTCTTGTTGTGAGAGAGCCATGTCAGATAAGACACACAGCACTCGAGGCAGCAAGGGTTGCTGCAAACCGTTATCTCCTTAAAACACTGGGCAGGAATGATTTCCATCTCAAGCTGAGGGTGTATCCACACCATGTCATAAGGGAGAACAAGCAGGCGACAGGCGCAGGGGCGGACCGCGTCTCCAGCGGCATGCGTCGCGCATTCGGGAAGCCTGTCGGCACAGCGGCCCAGGTTTACCCTGGACAGCGGATATTCACAGTGGGTGTGCACCCCGAGCACATTGAGGAGGCCAAGACGGCTCTCCGGAGGGCCGGACACAAGCTGCCCTCGCCGGTCCAGATCATCGTGGGCTCCTGAGCGGTGACCAGGCTTGGAGGACTATCTAGCGGGACTCGAGCGGGCGATGCGATCCATGCCCGCCACCAAGGGCACAAAGGAGAGGTTCCAGATCCCTGTGCCCAGGATATTCTACGAGGGCAAGACGACAGTGCTTGACAACTTCGCATCCATAGCGGATGCTCTAAACAGGGATCCCGACCACCTGATGAAGTTCCTTCTTCAGGAGCTGGGCACCGCGGGAAAGATAGAGGGGCATCGTGGTATCTTTCAGGGTAAGTTCACAGAGCAGGCGATCCAGAACCAGATCGAGGCCTACGTGGATGAGTATGTGATATGCACAGAGTGCAAGCTCCCTGATACGCACCTCATAAAGAGCGATCGGGTTCTGATGCTGAAGTGCGACGCGTGTGGGGCACACAGGCCGGTCAGGAAGCGGAAGGCCAAGGCGGTCGTGGCCAGGGATGTCATAGAGGAGGGCGAGACCTACGAACTCAGAATAGAGTCTGTGGGGAGCAAGGGTGACGGCATAGCCAAGGTGGACAAGTACCTGATCTTTGTGCCGAACACATCGAAGGGCGAGATCGTCAAGGCCAAGGTGAAGAAGATAAGCGGGACGCTTGCTTTTGCTGAGATCGTTGAGCGGAAGGGCAAGGCATGAGTGATAAGAGGATACACCTGAGCTTCACAGACAGGCATAAATACAGGATGGAGTTTGAGCCGGCTGAGTTCTGGAGGCCTCTCGCGGATCTCTATGAGGGGGTTGAGTGGTCAGTGGGCGATGACTGCATCTCTGTGGTCGCAGAGAACTAACAAAAATTTGATATCATTATACTTTATCGCTTACGATTTCATGCAACAGGCTGCTGTAGCCACTCAGTAGGTCTCACACCGATTGCCGAAGGGAGCTCTCAAAGCTTGTGAAAGAGCGGGGGCGGAACTAGCAAGGAGGTACGGTTATATTATCAGCATAATACGTTCCGCCCTTGTATGCATATATTGATCTCCATGGAGATTAAGTTTTTCGCAGATCGTATGTGACGAGAGGATCTTAGTCTTACTCATCCGGCCCCTGCACGATACCCGATCCTCCGCCCTTTTTCTTCAGCCGCTCCATAAGGCTGGATACCCTCTCGCGAGCTTGTGGAAATACCAGCTAACTAGATCTATGAAGCAGGAAGCTCTTCCATATTTCAGGGGAAGAAAGTCACATGGTTTACTGGAAGGTAAACTGCCTCCATCATCACTTTAGCTTAGGCACTAACTCCTCTTCAGGTATTCTTCCATGATAGCAATGGCACAGTATTTCCCACACATCGAACAGCTTTCGGTCTGGCCCTGAAGATGAATCCGCCGGGCAGTATCACCATCAAGAGCGTACTTGAACTGGTCTTCCCAATCTCTCTTTCTCCTGCACTTAGCGAGCTTTCTGTCCCTGGAGCTGAGACCGTACTTTATAGAATCCCCAATATGTGCTGCTATCTTGAAGGCGATAACTCCCTCTTTGACCTGATCGACAGTTGGTAGCGCCAGGTGCTCCGAGGGAGTGATGTAGCATAGATAATCTGCTCCAGCTCCGGCAGCTAATGCACCACCTACAGCTCCCGCTATGTGATCGTGTCCAACTCCAATGTCAGTTGGAAGTGGGCCGGCCACGAAAAGCGGTCTGTGACCAGTCATTCTCTTATAGCGGGCCACGTACTGTGGTATACGATCAGCACTGACATGCCCGCCCATACCCTCAATAATAACCTGCACACCGAGTTCGTTGGCTCTCCGGGCAAGTTCGGCGTTATTCTCGATCTCCTTATTCTGCGGTTCGTCCATCGGGTCGTGGATGCACCCGCTTCTCATGGCGTTTCCTAGCGAGAGGACTACGTCCTTCTCAGCGAGTATACTGCAGATCTCATCGAAGTGGGAACGAAAAGGGTTCTCTCTGTCCTTCTCCAGCATCCATGCCGCTGTAAACGAGCCACCTTTGGAGACCATGCCCATAATCCTCCTGGATTCTCTCAGCTGCTCCAGCTGATCCCGGTCAAAGCCAGCATGAATGACGATAGAGGAGATCCCCTCCAGCACATGCTTTTCAATAAGCGCCAACAACTCGCTCTCGCTCACCGCCCTGAAGGATCCCGCATCCGCAACCGCCTGATAGATGGGTACGGTTGTAATTGGTAGACTGGTCTCTCGAAATATGCTTTCCCGGATGGCGTCAATAGGCCCACCCATGGAAAGGTCGGTAATGGTATCAGCGCCGTACCTCTCTGCTACTCTTGCCTTCTCGATCTCGACAGCTGCATCGATCTTCTCTGTGGATGTGCCTATATTGGCGTTGATCTTGGTTCTGATACCCTGCCCTATTCCAACAGGTGGTTTGCCCTCGCGTTGCATTATAACGACTCTTCCCGAGGCTACCAGCTTCTCCATAATGCTGGGTTTCATCCTCTCGACCCGCGCCGCTCTACTTATAACATCTGTCTCCCTGCCGGCCAGAGCATCTTCCAGGATGGTCATATTCAAGACTTTACGACTATGATTAAGATATTTCTGCTATGATTGCTAGCTGTGCCATATATAGATGACTTAATCCCCGGGGCTTTTTGCTTTACAGGTTTGAAAATACAATTAGGCTGCCTCAAAGCCACCTTTTGAGAAACGATGCAACTGCCATAAAGTAATCCTCTCGATAGGGTCGCCGAAAGCTTTCAAGAGACATTCTCTCTCTGAGCCTCTGATCATATGACTCTGCGATCTGCTGGAAGCTGTGATCTGCATTTTGTATTATGACCAGCTCCACGTTATCATTACCATGCTCTTTCAAATCCCGCTCGATCATTAATGCATCCTCAACCGGAACGTTTAGATCGCACGCACCGTGAATTACAAGCACCGGCTTTTGTATGTACTTGAACTGGTTTTTTGGTGAGTATTCGGGTAAATAGCAGATCGGGTCGTGCCGGATCCTCCATGTTTTTCCCTTGTAGCTGAAGCAGTGTTCGGTCTCACCCATTCTCGCTCTTTCCATAAGTGACTGGAGGTTCAGTCCTATAACCAGGCCCACTGGGTCGTTATCCTCCACCCATTGGAGGTTTTCCGGGCTCTGTGCGGCATATTCTGCCACTCTTCGGTAATTGAAAATCATCATCTCTGCATAGTCTCTGTAAAGACCTCCCTGGAGAATGTAAGCTCTCACCCTCCTCTCCCTTTTAGCCAGGAGACATGCTGTGTAGACTCCAGCGCTCTGACCTAGAACGGCGATTCTTTCGGGATCTACAAGATCGAGAGAAGATAGCGCCCGATAGGCAGCAATTGCATCCTCGGCATCCTGAAGGTACCCTCCATCATATAGAGGAGCTTCGCTATCTCCAATACCTCTTCTGTCCCATGAGAAGGTTGCAAATCCTTCAGAGACCAACCTTTTTGAAATTTCTAGAAAGAAATTCTTTTTGGGTGATGGCCTTCCGGCAGGCCTGCTTAAGAGATTTCCGTCCCTGTCCTGCTCGAGGGATCCATGAATCAGAAGGACTGCAGGTAAAGGATCTTTAATCCCAACCGGATACCTGAGGACTCCAGCAAGCCGTAAGGAGCTGCTGTAAAATATAACCGGTTTTTCACCCATCACATTTTCTCCGGACACGACTAATCCCATCCTGTATCTCTGGTCATCACCAGGTAAAGGAACATTGGGACTCCTATGAACGAGATAACGATCCCTATAGGTATGATTATTGGCGCCAGGATTGCTCTTCCAACGATGTCAGCCCCGATCACGAGGATAGAGCCAACAACGCATGAGGCGGGAAGGAGAAACCTGTGGTCGCTTCCCAGCACCATCCTGGCAACGTGTGGTGCAACCAATCCCACAAAACCGATTATCCCTGTGAAGCAGACTATCGCAGCCGTGATGAAGGAAGATAGCAGAAGCGACACATTTCTCACCCGGGCCACATTTATCCCGAGGCTTTTAGCAGCCTCATCGCCTCCAGAGAACATTATGTTCAGGTCCCATGAGAGACGGATAAAAACTGGCATCGACAGGAGAAACGCTACAGTGACCACTGTCAGTTTGTGCCAGTCGGCCCCAGAGAGAGTTCCAAAGGTCCAGTTGACCATGGCATTGAGCTGCTGCTCATTCGCAAAGAACTGGAGTATCGCCGTCAACGATCCGAAGAAGTAAGTCAGCGCTATACCCGCAAGAACCATAGTCTCGGGGGACGATCTCTTCAAGCGGCTTATAAAAAATACCAAGAAACCACAGCCGAGAGCGGATATGAAGGCGCTCAGGATTATAATATAAGTTCCGATACCCGCATAACCTACCCCGAACATTATTGCCATAGAGGCACCGAAGGCTGCGGCAGATGATATCCCCACGGTGAACGGACTGACAAGAGGATTTCTTGTTACACCCTGCATTACCGCCCCTGCTACCCCCAGCCCCGCCCCTGCCACTATACCCATAAAGATACGGGGAAGCCTGAGATGCCAGATTATCGATTCCACGAAGGGATCGCTTTCTATGGATGAGAAATACCTCGATAGTATCGCACGAAAAACCTCGCTCCAGCTTTCTGTGGTACCTCCCAGGGAAGCCGATAAAACAGCCAGAAACAGCATAATGGCAAGGCTCACAATCAGAAACAGAATCTTCCTTGCAACAAACTCCGAATAGGCTTGCCTGGCACCCCTACTGTCAGCCTTCCCTGTTATCTTTAAAGACGTACTCGTAATTCTATCTGGACGATGCATAAGGTCCCTCAGCTCCCAAGATGGTTCATAGAGTCGCAGCTGATCGTACCAATGAGCACATTAACGGGTGCGTGAACAGCTGTATGATTATCGCTAAAAATCAGGGATTGGGATAGAGGTATATGCCTCTGTACTCCAACCCCTGAAACCTATTCAGATACTCTCTGTAGAACTCTATTGGATCCAGATCCTTGAACCTATCCGGATATAGCACCTTGGCTAGGAAGACAGGTCCAAACTTCTTACCGGCCCCGCCGGTTACGTCGAAGCTTATGACATAGACATCGCCGTTCTTAACCGCCTTTGTGTTCGCAAGCTCAGGCCGGCTCATGATCTCATCTCGAATGGCCTTGAACTGCTCCTCACTATCTGCGTTCCACCCTAAGGTGGTACCCTTGAATATCACGTCAGGATTCCTTCTGGCAACGTCCTCAGGATCAACCTCAAAGGCCAGCTCCGATCTTTCAGGGTACAGATCCTTGCCGCCTGCAGCGCGGATCATATTAGGTATTCCGCTGCCGTAGCCTGCACCACCATATGTGAGATATTTCTTGGCGCCCTCGAAATAAACGGTCTTGCGATCTGTGTCCGGTATCGTGGCAAGTGTCCGGTTGATCAGGTCATAATAGCTCCTGAAGAATGACATGTATTCCTCGGCTTCGGCTTCCTTTCCAAGCATCCTGCCAAGCGTTCTTATCTCATCGAACCAGACTTCAGTCCTGTAGAAATCCAGCCCCACAACCTTTATCCCAAACGGTTCCAGCTTCTTTTGCACCTCATCGGGCTCTGGTGGATACCCGGCTGACAGGCATATAACAACATCGGGTTTCAGCTCGGCGATCTTCTCATAGTTCGGCTCCTCTTGAGTTCCCACCACGGGTACGTTTGCCAGCTCTGGAAGTGTTCCCTTATCCACCTCGTCTTTGGTTGACTGATCCATGCCCACAATTCTGTCCACCGCCCCCAGAGCTCGCATCTCTTTAGCTGGGTTGCTCCAAAGAACCACCACAGACTTCACAGGATACGGGACTATTACCTCCCTTCCAGCGGAATCTACTATAGTTATGACCTCGTCAGAGCTCGATGCATATGCTCCTATTCCCAGTGCCATTAAAATCGATGCAGTCAAAAATAAAGAGATTACTTGCATCAATCTGATAAACAAATTTTACACCTCTTAAATCTTTTCATACTAAGTAAGTATTTTATTAATTTATATATGAATATTTCGGTGTAATCTATCAAAATCATTTATTTATTCAGAAGATATTTCTGTATGTCCATCGATCCTAATATGTGCTTTTGCAGTGACTTCCCCTCTTCTCCTGAATGAGAAGGGCTTCCTGCTTCTTCGATCTGCCTATCCAGTATCTCCACATGCTATACGCAATCACTCCGAGGGTGATACGGCTTAACTCCGGCCTTGAAGACCGGAATTTCCTCCCTGCTACTCTATATCAATACCACCGGCAGCGTGAAGCAGAACGCGGTCCAGCTGCATCCATCTGATTCCACCCATATCCTTCCGCCATGAACCTCGATGATCCTCTTGACTATGGTCAGCCCGACACCGGTTCCATCGCTCTTCGGATCGACCTTGTAGAAGAGTTCGAAAACCTTCTCACGCTGGTTCTCAGGAATCCCGATGCCGTTGTCTCTGATACAGAAGACTCCATCTTTGCAGAATATCTCGATCACAGGCCTCTTATCCTTCGTCGTGTACTTTATGCTGTTGTCGATCAGATTGACCAGCGCCTCGATGAGCCTCTCGCGATCGACGCGGACCGTGGGCATCCCCTCTGCCACTTTTATCTCAGCATACCTCTTTTTGATCACCTCAGCGAGCTGATCGATCGCATCTTTAACCAGTATCTCAAAAGGCACATCCTCAGGCGGGTTGATGACACGGCCTATCCTGGAGAGCTCTAGTATATCGCTCAGGAGCGCATCCATATTCTCAACAGATCGGATGATGGTCCTCAGGCTTTCCCTTGCTTTCTCAACATCCCCTTTCTCGAGATCGAGCTCCGCAAGGCCCGCAAGTCCGCTTATTGTGATCAGCGGTCTCCTGAGGTCATGTGATACCGTGTACACAAACCGCTCCATCTCCATGTTTCTCTTCTCCAGCTCCGCCGTCCTCTCCCTCACCATCTGCTCCAGCGAGTCCTTGAACCTCCGCAGCTCCTCCTCGGTCCGCCTCCACTCTGTGATGTCCCGTATAATCTCTATAGCGCCCTCGACATTGCCATCTGCATCGTACACTGGCGCAGCCTTGAGCCAGAGATGCGAACCCTCTGGGCCGAACGTGGGTATGAATACCTCAGCAGTGAGCGCATTACCCTCCCGGTGCAGGTTTCTGTACTCCTTTGCGGTGAATTCATCGAATCCGTGGAGCACGAGATCTGCAAGCACCGGCCTTCTGTATCCGTAGAACGGGATCGCGCACTCGTAATCGCCCTTACCGAGCATCTGGTCCTTCTTCACTCCCGTGAGATTCTCCAGTGCTCTGTTCCAGATGATAACCCTGCCCTCGCGGTCTATACCAGCGACAGGATCCGGCATGAACTCCAGGATATCCCTTAGCCTCCTCTCGGAACTCTCCAGCTGCCTCAGAATAGAATAGTGAGATGTCAGATCTGTCAGCACGTATATGGAGCCCACGATCTTTTCGCCATCAAACCTGGGTGCGGCTGTTATGAGCACAGGCAGTGTCGAGCCATCCTTCCGGCGAAGCCTGACCTCATAGCTGTCCGTGATCCCTCTGAGCCTCTTCGCCCTGCCCTCCTGAACTCTCGGGATGTCAGCCGGGTGCATGAACTCCTCAAAAGACTTCCCCATGACCTCGCTAACGGAAACTCCAAGCAGGCGGGCGAAGGCATGGTTCGCATACTCGATGATCCATTTTCCGTCCACGATCCTCGACGCAGCAACAGGCTGACCGAGCGAGCTCACTATCTGGCAGGCCAGCGCGGGATCTATGCTAGCGTCTAGCATGTTCGAGCTGATGAGACATACATTGTATAAAAGTTTTATTAGATCGCCTACTTCTGTCTGAAACCTGGGAGTTTCCATCGCACATGCCGCCCCAAGAAGGTCCTACAGCTAATCGAAGGTTTTAAATCCTTATTGTAAGTATGAAATTTTGATACGCATGTTAGATGTAGTAAGAAGAACTCGATCAGACGTGGCGAGGAGATCGAGGAGCACAGAGGTCTCCAGGAGATCCAGATCCGAAGAGCTGCCGAGAAGGTCGAGGTAAGTTATGTACCATTACGGCTGGAGTATTTTATATATAAATGTTTTATTTACCTTTTTCAGACTCTGAAGTTGTCCTCAAATGCAGTTCAAACGTCTCGAGCAAAATCAGCGCCATTAGCTATAGTTTCCATCATTTCTCTGCCAGCCCGATAATTCAGCTGGACGAGCCAAGTTATTTATACAATCGATGCAATCGACAACCGCTGAGCGGGTATCATGATGTTTTTAATTCCCCCCACTCCCCTACCCGCTCATATCATTCCATTTTGCATTTACGTCAGCAATGTCTTTGAATTATCGAATAGCCCTGCTCACAAATCTACCGGCAGCCGGAATCGCGCATGAACTACAACGTATCGAAAATTTATTTTATCAGGAGGGCGTCAGAATCAAAATGAGGACACCTGTATGACAGAGGTCGAGCTTACTCAAAGAGAGGCGGACATATTGATATCTATGGAAAAATGTAGTATATGTGATGAAGGATATGAATGGACACCAGAGAAACCCCTGGCAATCCCCTTAGAGTCCTGTGACAGAAAGGAGAAATTTATGTTGGATCTATCACGTCGTGTCCAAATCGCCCTTAAAGTAACATATCAAAATCGAACCAGGGAAACAATAATCTTAGTGCGGCTTGATTTGGGTGGTGGACCTCATCGGAATCCAAATGGTGTAGAAGTGCCCTGCCCTCATATGCATATTTATAGAGAGGGATACGGTGACAAATGGGCTGACCACGTACCTCCAGATAAATTTCGCGATACAAATGACATATGGATGACTCTGATTGATTTTATGAGTTTCTGCAATATAATCCGCCCACCACATATAAAAATGCAAAAGGGGATCCCAGAATATGGATAATGCAGGAAATTTAGCCGACTTGTATGTTGAATGGCTAAGAAGCAAAATAAGCCTCAAAGAGATAGGTGATTGGATGGAGGTTACATTTCCCTATCTCGATCGGCATAATGATTACTTGCAGATATATGTCAGGAAATACGATAGCTATTACCGCCTCATGGACGACGGTTATGTGATAAACGACCTTCTTCAGTCTGGATGTAGGTTAGACACCCCGAAAAGAAAAAACTTAATGGATTTAATCTTAAATGGTTTTGGTGTTTCTCTAGTGGATAATACATTAGAAGTCAAAGCCACAGAACATAACCTTGCTTGTTGCATGCACAGCCTAATCCAGGCAATGCTTGCTCTAAACGATCTTTTTTATCTGGCTTCACCTGTCATATCACACATATTCTACGAAGATGTAATTGCATGGTTAAAAGCTAATGATATCATTTATGTCGAAAACCCCATACTCACTGGCAAAAGCGGTTTTAAGCACCATTTTGACCTTTTAATAAGCAGATCCGAGATATATCCGGATAGATATATTCAGATCGTTGATCGCCCCACCAGGGACGAGGTCGTGAAGATTGCTTTTTCCTGGTACGATACCAGGGATGCGCGTGACAGAGACTCTAAAGCGTATGCTCTACTGGACGACTCTGAGCGAGAGATCCCTCCTAATGTTACCGATGCATTACAGAACTATGAAGTTAAACCGGTATTGTGGAGCAATCGCAATACCGTAGTAGAAGAATTGGCTGCCTGAAGGAGGATGACAAAGCTCAAGCTCCAGCCTTCTGGCCGGAGAAGAGGTCACACTTACTGCCTCTCAAGTTCCCGCCCTTCCTCATCCGCCTAGATCGCTCAGCCGCCTACGCCCGCTTGACGAGATTCCCCTCCTCGTCCAGGTAACCGGCCTCACGCATGAGCCGCGTTCTCCTGATCGAGTTCCTGAGTTACGAACTCCGAACATTTGATGGAGTCTATTGTTTAGGGAGCAGAGTGCTCCATAACAAAATATTTCAACCATTACGTTGATCTACCCGGACTATGGGTAGAAAGAGACTGCATGAAGTGAGTCTGAAAGAAGGCGAAAGAGAGGAGCTTGAGAGCTTCATCAGGAAGGGTAAAGCATCTGCGAGGAGTCTGACGCGTGCGAGGATACTGCTTCTTGCTGATGAGGGTAGGAGTGACAAAGAGATAGTTGATGTGTTGAAGGTTTGCAGGGGCACGGTGCGTAATACACGTGACAAGTACTGGAAGGGTGGTCTTGATTGCGCGCTGAACGAGAAGCCGCGTAGTGGAGCGCCACCCAAGATAGATGGGCGGGTTGAAGCTGAGCTGACGCTTCTTGCGTGCTCCGATCCACCAGACGGCAGATCGAG
>JARYLI010000026.1 GCA_029907715.1 Methanothrix sp. | reverse complement strand
AGTTCCGCAAAGATAACGCCAGAGCAAAACTCAAACGACACTACAATACAGTTAAAAATTAATGTTACTGAGCACTGGCCCAGCTGGTCCCGGCAGGATCTACGTCATGTTGGAACGAGGATTGCCCCAGATGATGGCATGACAGGTAGATAAAGGGGCATCAGGTGCAATGATTGAGATCACACCTCAGAAAGGGTACTGGTACCGATAAAGAGGGCCATTCTTCTAGGCGAGACACAAAGGTCTTACACAATACAATCTCTTGTAATACTATAATAGAAAACTTTATTACTTATTAAGATAATCTTCTGCTGACGCCCACGAGACGCCGTCGTTACCTTCAGATGATAGCTGCTAGCAGCGAACGATGCCATGCAGTGCTTGCAGCGGGGGATGCAAGCACCAACCTCCTCTCCTATATGCACCGACGCCTCAGTTGGCAGTGTGCCGAAATTGCTGTAAAAGGCAGCATGAAACTTCGATTCTCGCCCAAAACCATGAAAACGCTGGCACTCTTATCCATCTGATAACTTGCCCGAAGAGGCACCAGTCACGCTGTGCGCTCGTGGCGAGCGAATGAGTGCATTCAGCAACCGGCCTGCATATCAAGTTGCTGAATACAAAAGAGCGAATAATACTACTCAAAGGATGCACATAATTAATGCTTAAGCATTAAGTATTAATTAGAAAGATCTTAATGCAGGAAGGATTAATTCTTAAGCATGAAGGTAATTGCAGTAGCGTCCCAGAAAGGTGGTGTAGGTAAATCTACCACTGCTGTGAACTTATCTGCCTACCTAGCTATTAAAGGTAAGCCGGCTTTGCTTGTTGATTTGGATCCACAGGCCTCAGCTACAACTCACCTTGGTGTTGACAAAACTTTAGAGAACACAACCTACGAACTCCTTATGGAGGCGTTACCTCTATCCCAAGTTGTAATGCCAACTGAGATAAAAGGACTCGATCTGGCACCTTCAGATAAACGGTTAGGCCGCGCTGAGATGGAGTTGAGTGCTTCGAAGGGGTATGATCGAGAATCAAAATTGAAGCTAAAAATAAGAGACGCCACAAAATACGATTTCATAATCATCGATACGCCCCCCAATCTTGGATTCCTCACAATCAATGCAATGGTTAGCGCAGATATCGCTATTGTTCCTATACCCACGGAATTCTACGGTATAAAAGGGCTGTCGATGATACTAGATCTGGCGAAGGCCATATCAGAAGATCTTAACCGCGATTTGAGAATGAAATACCTGCTCACCATGTATGATCGAAGAACCAAGATGGGAAAAGAGGTGATCACAAAAATCCGAGATCTTCTTGGAGAAGATACATTTAATGTAATTATCCCGCGGTCAATAAAGCTGGCCGAAGCCCCATCATATGGCAAACCGATATGTCTCATTGACCCTGAGTCTCCTGGGGCCCGAGCGTATTCCAAACTTGCAGAAGAGGTGATGTCATGACTGGGGATCTCATGGACAAAGTGTTCGGAGACATCAAGAGCAAAAAGAGACCAGATAAAGATGCAGTGACTAAATCCGTAATCCCAAAAGGATTAAGTGATGACACATTAATCCTTAATGACATAAACCTTAAGGTTCTCAGAGATGCCATTGAGACAGCTACCACAAAAAGACAGATGATCGGCGTATGGGATCCAGAGATCGCAGCCGCTATGCAGTACCTCAAATCAATGATACCAAGATACTCCATCAGCAAGAGTGCCGCAAAATGGATTATAGAGGGGCTGGAGAGAGACTATCCACAGCTGATTGACAAAATACGAAGTGAGATGCGAGAGCAGGATATCTAACGACCAATCGACCTCATCAGAGCTTTCATTATAAACTCTCTATCAATTGTAGATGGAGGAAACAGTGCCCATCCAACTCCCCTGCCTCGCCCCCTGCCCTTTCTTTCAATTTCCACAAGCCCCAGCAGCTCGAGTTCCTTAAGAAGATCTGATAGCCTTCTCTGGGTAAGGGGAGTCACTCCTAGGTCCTTAGCGATCTTATTGTAGTGTTTGTACACTTCGGTGGGAGAGTTGTATTCCGCAGTAAAGATGGAGTATAGAAGAATCTTCTGGCTTTCAGAAAGCCTCTCTATGCTCCGTCTAATGAATTCAATCTCAACCTCATCTTTTGCAACCATCACGTCTGCTTCAGTTACGTTTTCTCTCCTATCCCGGATGCAAACATCTGCAGAAAACGATAGAAGATCTAGAGCATACCTCGCATCCCCGTTCCTCCTGGCAGCTAATGCTGCGCATAGAGGTACAACGCCGTCATCCAGAACACCTGGGAAAAATGCCTCTTCGGATCTACACTTCAGAATCGCTTCGAGCTGAAAAGCATCATAGGGGGAGAAGGAGATCTTTCTTGGCCTGAAAGATGAGAGGACTCTCAAATCATTTACCATATCCATTACAGTGAGTTTATTCGAGATACCAATTACACAAATCTTCTCCTGCCTCGAGAGGTAATACAAAAGCTTAGATCCATCTTTTTTAAACATCTTGTCCATTTCGTCCAGAACAATAATAGTTCCATCCTGCGTTCTCTCTTTGAATACATTCCATACGTCACTGAAACCAAGCCCCTTGAGCGGTATTTCAAATTCCAAATTAATCGCTAAAGAGGTCATAAGCTGATAGGAGGTCCCATCTGCGATTGTGTAGCTCACAGGAATATCCACATGCTCTTTCAGTTCTCTTAACACGTGTTTCACGCAGACAGTTTTTCCTGACCCGGGAGGCCCTACAATCAGAAGATGAGGAGGCGTAGACCCATCCAGCAGATAACTGAGATACAAGCTGAGTTCCTCTATCTGCTCATCCCTACCCTGTAACCTTTCAGGAACATACAAAGGGCTCAAAACATCTCTGTTCCTGAACAGCCTGGGTCTATCCTTAAACATTCTACACCCAAGCAACCCTTATTTCGATTTGTAATATATAAACCCATGGGAGACACACACGATTTCGAGTTGTAAAGAAGTTGGTGCATGCCAGAGAAGCAATGGATATCCGGATCTAGCCAACCAACCTATAGAGGATCGTGGTGATTCACTACCGTTGTTCTCCGCCAATCCGCTAGTTCAACTTGATGAGTCAGCTAAACCGCAGCAGCGCATACACATCTTGCTATGAGGTAATTCTTTTTCAAACCCCATTTACAGTACCGATAAAAGTACACACGATTTCGAGTTGTAACCTGTAATATGATAGAATTTTACAAGTCGAAATCATGTGTGTCCGTGTGAACTCTAGACCTACTACATACCGCAAAGCAGAGCAACTTACTTACCATTCCAAAGAGCGAACTTTCACTTATATCGGCAGTGTGCCGAAATTGCTGTCGCTCTTATGTATTCAGCAACTTGGAGTGCATGCAGGCCGGTTGCTGAATGCACTCATTCGCTCGCCACGAGCACACAGCGTGACTGGTGCCTCTTCGGGCAAGTTATCAGATGGATATGAGCGATTGCTGTAAAAGTATGGTAGAGAATCCCGACGATCGGATTTTGCTGTTGGAGTTGTGACAGCAACTGGATCTATTCAAAGTATGTAATGCGCCCTGTATCCTGACTTGAGATGTTCCAAAATCAAGGAGGAGACAGGGCATGAATCAATTCGAGCCGATAATAAATTATCTTGTCGATCCGAAAAGCGGGTTGAGGCAGGTTATCACCGAGTTTCTGAACGCGGTGATGCAATACGAGGCCTATCAGCAGATCGGTGCGCTGCCATACGAGCGCACTCCTGAAAGGAAGGCGCACCGAAACGGGACGAGACCGCGAACTTTGAAGATTGAGAGATACTCGCGTAGAGCAGGCTTTGCTCATGAGTGTAGCGGAATCGTACATTCAAGGTGCATCAACTCGTAGAATGGAGGATCTGGTCAGAAGCTTTGGTCTGAATAGTCTGTCAGCTTCTGAGGTCTCCCGGCTGTTCAGTAAAGAGATGAAACGCAGAAGCAGACCTGTTGGCGCATTCCCAAGCGATCGGTCTCTTCTGAGATTAGCAGGTTGCATCATGATCAACATAAACGAAGGGTGGATTACAGGCAAAAGGTATCTATCCATGGACGAAGAGTGATGATCGCTGGATACAGGGTGCCTCCGAAATTACAGCAATTTCGGCACACTGCCTCCAGCTCTCCGGACACGCACCTACAAAATATTATACATATACTTTAATTTTGGATCGAGATTATCTCTTAGCCACTCGCCGATGGTGTTGAAGGATAAAACGCAGATCGTTATGAACATTCCCGGAAATATCATCATGTTGGGGGCAGATCTAACGAAATATCTTCCATCATTCATCATCGCCCCCCACTCTGGTGTAGGTGGTTGAACACCAAGTCCAAGAAAACTCAGGCTCGCTGCCCCAAGCACGGCATAGCCTATCCCCAGCGTTGCCATAACAAGTACATGTGGGATTATTATAGCGATTATGTGATGCCGAAAGATGTAAAGCTCAGATGCGCCCAAGCACCTAGCAGCAGCTATAAACTCTTTGTCTTTTATTGATATAACCAAACCTCTAACTAACCTTGCATATGCAGTCCACTCGATTGCAGACATGGATATAGCTATATTTAAAAGTCCTGTTCCCATAAATCCTATAATAGCTAATGCAAGAAACATACTTGGAATTGTTAGAAACGCATCGACAATACGCATGAGCATCTCGTCTATAGTACCCCCAAAATATCCAGCAATGAATCCTACTATTGTTCCAATTGATGCAGATAACGCAACTATCGCTACGCCTAGAAGAATGGAGATCCTAGAACCGAAAACCACCCTGCTGAATATGCATCTCCCCATATGATCAGTGCCCATTGGGTAGTTCCATGATGGAGGGGCCAACCTATATTGAGTCTGCAAATTATTGGGGTCATGTGGAGCGATTTGTTCCGAGAAAACCATCATAAAAAGCATACCTATTATCAAAAATCCTGACAAATATATTTTTTTATTTTGTTTCATATCTAATCACTGGGTTGAGATAGCAATAGAGTACGTCGACAGTCAGATTGATGAAAACAAAAATGATCGCTACAAACAGTATGCAACCCTGTATCATGGGGTAGTCTCTTTGATATATTGAGGTGACCATAAGTCTCCCGATTCCAGGCCAGTTGAATATTGTTTCGATAACAACCGATCCGTTAAGAAGGTATCCCAGATTCAAACCAGCTATGGTGACGATAGGTATCACCGCATTCCGCAGGGAATGTTTTAGTATAATGGACCTATCTGATAGCCCTCTGGATATTGCGGCAGTTATATAGTCTTGGCTCCGCACCTCAAGCATGCTGGCACGTAACATTCGGCTCATAACAGCAGCTGAGGAGATTCCAAGAGTTATAGACGGCAGAAGAATATGTGATAAATCACCACCATCCCCATAGCCAGAAACCGGGAGCCATCCAAGTTTAACAGAAAATAGTATTAGCAGCATATATGCAAACCAGAAGTTAGGAATTGATACTCCTGTGATGGAGATTATTATGCCTATCCTATCAATAAACGATCCTCGTTTTACAGCAGACAGTATCCCCAATGGTATTGAAATCATAAGGGCGATCATGAAGCTGAAAAGTGATAGCTTACAGGTGGGCCAGAAACTCTCAAAGATGGCATCGATTACTCTTTGTCCGGTTGCATATGAGACGCCAAGATCGCCTTTAAGCGCTTTACCAGCCCATTGAAGGTACCGAGTGTGAAGGGGTTGGTCCAATCCCACACGTGCTCTGAATTCCTCTACAGATTTCGCATCATATCCTCCATGTGGGCTTTCCATTATGAGCTCAGCGGGGTCTCCTGGTGCGAGGTATGTGAGAGAGAAAGAGAACAATGATATAAAAATAAGTAAGGGTATCGTGGTAATAAATCTGTTCAGAACAACCCTCAGCATCGCGATACGTCTCCGTCAAGTGACTTCCTAGCTGTTACAAGGAACTCAGGGTCTACATACGAGATCTTATGCTCGATGAATGCATGCCTTTTGTAAAACCTATTTATGTCTTCAAGCCTATCTACATAAGGATCGACCAAACCAGCACGTCTTAAAAGAATAAGTATCTGGTCAGGTTTTGCTGTGTGATATAATGGAAGTTTGTCCTTTATTAGGTTATATGATGCACCAAACTCCACATATGGGCCTCTCTTCAGAATCCTAGATAGAACAGATGCGACATACCGTCTTAACATCATATGTGGAGATGGATCAAACCAACATCCATCTATCACTATAACCCTACATCCGCGGCGCAAAACTCTCGTCCACTCAAGGATGGCTTTTTCTGGATCTGGAAGGGTCCATAACAGATGTCTGCTTGTAACCAAATCAAAGGAGTCATCTTTAAATGGAAGGTTTTCAGCATCCCCCTGGCAGAGACGGATATTCTTTTTCTTAAAGGCAGATCGCGCTTGATAAAGCATGCCTCTCGAGATATCTATTCCAGTTACCTCAATACCCATGTCCGTGAGGAGATTCGAGAGAAATCCTGCACCTACACCCACATCCAGAGCATTTTGTACGTCTTCATCTATAAGACACGCGAGACATCGCTCCCACGTTTTAATTTCAGTGTCTATAAGCGGAGTTGCACACCCAGAATAGCTCTCGCTCCTGAGATCCCAATATTTTGCTATTATTTCCTTTGGAGTCATAGCTGAGAATAAAAATAGTGTTGGAAATTACTCACGGTTCTGCCAGCTAATTGATTATTTTTATTCTTCTATATATATGTCCTTAGTGAGGAATGTGACCTCGCTTGGGTAGATCTCATAGCCTTTAACCTTTCTATTCTTGCCCACAAGCTCGTTAAGGTAGAACACAAAGATCTCCGGTGAATCCTCAAGAACGCGTTTCTGAACTTTACTGTAATAGTCCATTCTTACCTCGTTATCAAAAGTTGAACGTCCCAGTTCAATCCAGGAATCAACATCTTCGTTTGAGTATCCAGTATACCCTGCCTCTGTTCCGCTGGACTCAAAATGCTTTGAGAGGAAGTAATCTGGATCGCCAGTGGGCGCAGTATTCCAGGCGTAGAGCGCTAGGTCATAATCTCCGTTCTTTAAGTCTTCACTTAAAGCGCCTGTTTCCAAGGTCTCAACCTTTGTCTTGATACCGATTTTCTGAAGTTGTGCGGCTATCAGCTCCGCTGAAGGTTTAAGTTCGGGACGCTTTGTGTAAGTCTTTATAGTCAACTCGAATGGTTTGCCGTTGTAGTCAAGCCATCCATCATTATCTTTATCATATATGCCGGCTTCTCTAAGCAGATCAATGGATTTTTCCGGATCGAATGGATATCCATCAAGTTCATCATTTGCTGACCATGGCAGAACCGATGGGAACACACCTTTTGCTGCAACACCTCCAATGCCCTCTAGGACCGAACTAACTATGTCCTCACGTGATATTGCATGGTTTATAGCATGTCTAACTCTCAGGTCGCTTAGAGGCTCTTTCTTCGTGTTTACATACATGAAGTACGTCCTTAGTGTTTCCTTGTTGAGCACTTCAAGCTGTGGGTCTTTTTGTATCACTGCAACGTCCGAGGGGGATATACCCCTAGCTATGTCCACTTCTTTGCCCTCCAGCTGCAATCCGCGTGTTACTGGATCTCCCACATAGTAGATAACGGCACCATCCAGCTTGGGGAGACCACCCCAATAGTCATCGAATCTCTTTACCGTGAGGCAGATTCCTTTTTGGTACGACTCGAACTTGAATGGCCCAGTCCCAATCGGATTGATGCTAATGTTCTCGCCGGGCTTGACTATCGAAACCAATGGATCTGTAAGAGATGCAATTGTAGGTGCAAATGGCTTTTTCGTCTTTAGTACAATAGTGTTGTCATCTTCTTTTATTATCGAGTCGATGAACCAGTATTCATTGTGCCTGGTATTAGACGGATCTAATACCCGGTTTATAGAATATATGACTGCATCAGCATTCATTGGCGATCCATCGTGAAATTTCACATTTTCTCTTAAATGAATCCTGTACTCAGTATCGCTTAATTGATCATATCCTGTGGCAAGTTCTGGAATTAAATTCATATCCTTATCGTATGCGAATAAAGTTTCATATATTCCAGCTTCTCTCATATACCAACCTGTATACTTATAAGCTGGATCTAGGTTTTCGTCTGGCCCAAATATCAGGGCTGCTTTCAGGATCCCACCGCTACTCGCAACTCCAGATTGTGATAGTAGCAGTAATAACACAACTACTATGGATACATAATGCTTTAGTTTTAGCATACTAATCACTTTTTGTCTTAGATAGATATAAGATGTTAATAAATTTTACTAATACTGTAAAAGTTTTATTTTATGTTAAATTTAAATTAAATATGCATACTAGACTGTTGATCCCATTGAGGGCCAGATAGCATCAGTTCCTGCTGCCTGCAGATACGTGGCCAAGGGTATATGCATACTCCCGAGCTGTCGGTCTGCAGCCGCAACCGCACAGCCGGCTCCATCTTCGGCACTCGCTGCAGGATTGCTGCTTTTCGCTTGAATCTATCCGACTCCACACGAAGCTCGCGCACTGCGCTTGGACGGTGTCGATCACATCACACCACGCTTTACTCAATAGTAGTACCACATTAAATATAAATATATTGTTTAATATAGTACTACTCACTTCAGCGGGCAGCGGCATTGAGATCTTATATTCTAAGACTCTGTACTTCTACCTGAAAGACCTGATCAGGCTGGGTATAGCCAGGAAGATCAAGAACAAGGGCATGAAGGGTTTCCTGTACTCGTTCAACTACACCCTCTGGGCGGATCTGAAGAGCTTCGTGAGTGCTCTGCTGGAGCATGAAGCGAGGCAGCTGCTGCCCGAGGCTGCAGTGCTGATAAAGATCTACAGTAACAGTATCCTGTTCAGAAGCCAGATGCAGCTCGATGCCACGCCCACTTCATTCAGCGTGTACGAGCAGCATGGCATCGATCTGGGGGTCAGAGACTACTACACACTTCCGATGAGAGAGCTCTCGATAAGAGATGTTTTCATACACTCACTGGACTCTGCAGAAAGCATATCGCACAGGCTTTACTGCATCCTGTTCTACTTAAAATACAGGGACGATTTGAGCGATATCAGGCACCCTGCGATGAGACGGATAAGAGCGGCCCTGCGTGGGGTTCATGTCAGAGGCTATCCATCTCTGGACGAGGTAAAGACCAGGGCGGTTATGTATGAGATCGAGTCGTGATGCGATATCGAGGAGGAGCGATCTCGAGGAGCTGTTCGACTCGACCAGCTCGGCAAACATTTGAAAATAGGCATCCAGGCTATGGTCATAGGCGGAGCTGCGCTGCTTGAGTACGGCATGAAGGACTCCACCAAGGGCATCGATATTGTTTGCAGGACTGAGAGGGATCGCGATGAGCTTCTCCGCGCTGCCAGAGAGCTGGGGTTCGAGCTTGCCTCGCCGGAGGAGAGGCATGCCAGGCTCGGTCTGAACAGGATCGCTATGAGGGGCGGGCATGTTCTTGATGTCTTCGCTGGCAGCATCTCCAGCGGGTTTGGCCTGAGCGATGGGATGTGGAGGCGCTCTACGCTGAGAAAGGTATTCGGTAAGGCGGATGTCAGGTATGCCTCCCCGGAGGACATATTCATAATGAAGCTTATAGCGGGACGAGAGGGAGATATAGAGGACTGCGCCTTCCTGGTCTCGGCAGGGCTTGATTTTGACACGGTCTATGAGGAGATAGAGTCACAGTATTCCAGATCTAGCGAGGAAAAAGAAGACGATCAGAAGATCTGGATTACCTATATCGAGGAAAGCATCGGCCGGCTGGAGGAGGATTATGGTATAAACGTACCCATTGGAGATGCAATATCGTCTCTGGCCGACGGTTATCGGGAGAAGCTGTATCAAAGGCTGGCTGCGCAAAATGGTGATGACCCCCTAAGGGGGTAATAACGAGATCTCCATTGATTTGGTGGCTCCCTTCACCTCGACCTGTAGCCGTTATCCGCCATCAGCACCGATACCCTCTCTGCAATGCGTTCGCGGATCATGGCGTCCACCTCAGATGGCCGGACGTCCAGATACTCGGCCAGCATCTCCTTCGCGGTCTTCAGCTCCATGAGGATGTGATGGGGGCATTGCTCCCCGTCCTGGGATCTGCGACAGGATGGACCCGATCTGAGCAGTTCTCGCATGTGCACTCATACGACCTCTGGGAAGATATACTCTTGCCCGAAAATCATTATCTAGCGGCATATTTTCACCCGATATGAGGTGTGTCCTTGAGAGCACATCTATAGTAAAGGTTTGAGCGAGGCTGGCATTCATGAGGCGAGTGTATCTTCGGATTCGAAATTCGATCTCGGATCAATATGGCTGATGGAAGCTTACAGGAGAGGCTGGTGGAATGCGAATGACGATGAGATGGTGAGATTGAGAAGGAGCTGCATTCATGCGTCATCGGTTAAGATCGATATGTGTAGAATTGGACTTCGCTCTTATGTGATTGGCAACTTTTGTGTCATACAATGTGGTTGCTGAACGCTTATTCATTCACCAGGAATGCATAGCATGACCCCTGCTCCTTCGGGCAAGTCATCAAATGGATAAGAGCGGATAAATAATACAACCGCCGGATAAGCAAATCAGAGCACCATGCGAACGACCTCAAAAACTCCTCGTATAAAGGTATGCAGCGACATGCATGTGTCTCAATTTTAGAAACTGTCTGTGACCGACCACCACAACTTCACTCCTGTCATCATCCCTGAATACCGCAGGACGTTTCCGCTTCTAGAGAGTATCTTAGAGAGATACTCCTGCAGTATTTCCTCCTGGCTATGGGATGTTATCATATACTGCGCGCGGAACTCAGCCACCGCAGCATCAATATCGTCGAACCTTCGCATGTACTCAATCCTTGATGCCTCCATGTTCGGGAAGATGCCCATCGAGTAGAGGACGTTATAGAGGATGTCCACCTTCGGGCCGGGCCGATACTCTTTTCCATGCAGCTTGGGCCAAAGCTCAGCCATCATGTTCTCCCAGGTGGTTTTTCCGGCAAACCAGAATAAGTAGACCCATCCAGACGAGACCTCGCACATCGTCTCGATTGCTTTCTTTATATTTGGCATTCCGAGTGAATATCGAGCAATGACGATATCATATGGTCCATCAAGATCGGTGTAAATATCGATATCCTCCCAGCGTTTCTGGACTACAGATAGGTTTGATACTTTCTCCTCTGCTGCATACTCTTGCATGACCTCTACCATGCCAGCAGCAGGTTCAACGGCAGTCACGTGGGCGACGCGAGCCGCCAGCGGGATGGCGAGTGTGCCGGGGCCGGCACCTATGTCAAGCACCTTCGAGCTGGTCTTAAGGGGCAGCCCCTCGATATCATGGAGAATACGCTCGGGCATTGCCCGTGCCTCTGCCAGAAAGGCACGGGCCTTATCCCGAGTGGCCCAGATAGAGGAGCAATCAGCTCCTCCACGGCACGCTGCATTCTCTTCATAGAGGTGCCGCCAAACCTTATTCCAGTCGATATCCCTGTAGGCCAGCACTGGTTCAAAGACAAACGATCGCATCATACACCTCAAATGTCAGCAAACACTGCATCCCTTCGGGCTCTCCACAGTCCAGTCCAACCACTGTGCCGATCTTAGTGCTTTTGCCGTTTCTTCATCCACGCCATAGACGTTCTTGTAGAAGTCCAGCAGCCACTCCCCCAGATCGATGTCAGAAAACCGCTCAGGATAGGCGGCCTTGGCAATAACCATCACATCGATCGGGTATTCAAGACGTTTGGCACAGTTGCAGGGAGTCCAGGGGAGTGCCGTAACATTCCGATCTTTTACTGCCCTCATATCCTGTAGATTCTGGTAGTAGGGAGCCTCGTAAAGCTCTTGAGGAGGATGATATCCCGCTGCAGTGCAAAGCACAATGACGTCTGGATCCAAAGCTAAAAGTTGCTCTGCATTAACTGTCTTGAAGTAACCCCGGTCCTGGAAGGCGTTCTTGGCATTAACTACGTTCTCTATGAAGTACGATTCAATTGTATCAAGGCCGAAGACCTGCCCAGCACCGCCCTGCTTACGGGCGGATGGAGACAGCCCAAGGATGAGCACTCTGGGTTTTTGCTCGTCTTTAATATCCTTCGTCCTTTCCCTTACAAGATTAACTTGGCTTTCCAGGTATTTAGCTAACTTTTCAGCTTTATCTTCCTTACCGAACACGCTGCCGATGATCCTTATCTCATCGGATATAGTTGAGATATCCTTTTTCTCTTCTTCATTGAAGTTATGGGCATAAAGCACAACTAGTGCTCCATAACAAAATGTTTTAACCATTGCGTTGATCTATCCAGACTATGGGTAGAAAGAGAGTTCATGAAG
>JARYLI010000025.1 GCA_029907715.1 Methanothrix sp. | reverse complement strand
GATTTCAGTATCACATGGTGCGTTCGATAGCTGGTACTTGAATGATGAGCTTCCAGAATCTTTTCTGATTATGAGCCATTGTTCCTTGCCGGGCAGTCTGTCCTCGACCGGATGGACTCGTATAGCAGCGATCTCGATCTGGAGCGCCTTTCGCTCTGTATCCCTGACATTCACAATAGACCAATCCCGAATCTGGTCTTTGAGCTTCTGTACCTCTATCGGCTCAGGTTCACCGTCGAGAACCCGTTTGCGCGATGGTATCCGGCCTCGATCTCCCTTTCGTTCTGGTATGCCGATCTCAGGCATTTTGATCCAGACTCTTTGATCCAGACTCGAGTATCCCTGGGTATGTCTGCGATATAGATCAGTCCTTCAGCATCGAGCTTATTCCGGAGATGTGACTGTTCGCCGTAAAAGCAGTCCATTCCGACCCAGCCGAAAGGGACTCCGTTTTTACGGGCGTTGAGCACCATATCGAGCACGATCTCGGCTTTCGTCCTGAACCTCACATCCTTCGGAACCTTGCATTTGTTGCGCAGCCTGCTGTTGTTCGCCCAGTCCGCTGGGAGGTACAGCTGACCATCGATAAGTGTTCGACGTGAGCCGTTTACGTATCCGAGAAAGACGCCCACCTGGCAGTTATCGACTTTACCAAGCCGGCCGCAGTACTGCCTTTAAGCACCGAATGGGTGCCCTGCTTCGGGAATCCGGTCTCATCTATGTGTATCGAACCTTCAACCGGATCTCCGATCAGTTCTGCAATGTCCCTCTGGAGCCTCTCTATGACCTTCCTCTCCTCCCACGGCGAATCCGTGATGAAGTTCTGCAACGACTGCGAGGTGCTCTTCCTCACAGTCTTCGCAAACCTGCTGCAGTTCCCTCGACCGCGGTTTAACAGCAAACCCTCCACGTACTGACGTCCACGGTTGCTCACATCGCATGCCCCAACCCAGAAGTGATCGTTATACTTCATACAAATATTCTTCAATATAGTTATAAATACAAAAATATATTGCCTCCTCAAATCAAACCTCAATCGCCTCTACCCCCTTTCTAAAGTAGAAAGGCAATATAAATTGAAAATATTTTATTTTAACGTTGCCGGAAGATAGTAGTAGAGAACAATGTCAAGCTACTACAACGTCACGAGGAGGTAATAATGTTATTCGGACAGGTCCCATGAATGGACGGAAAACTATTTGATAATGGAAACGATAAGGTCTGAGAATATCGTCCTTGTTCTGAGAATTTACGGGGGCTGTATCCAATGCAGGACCTGGCAGCCAGAAAGGTTAGCAAGATAGACCTCGATCCCATGGAGCTCATCGAGCGGTATGAGCCACGCGGTGTACCTGAGAAGGCCAGGATAACGGTCATCGATTACGATGAGGTTCAGTTTCAGGAGGAAGAGGTCAAGAGCGTTGAGGAGTGTGCGCCATACAGATACAAGCCCACGGTCACATGGATCAAGGTAAACGGAATTCGCGATACCGAGACCATGGAGAAGCTTGGCAAGATATTCGATATACATCCTCTCACAATCGAGGATATCATTACAGGCCAGCGGCCAAAGATGGAGGACTTCGGTGACTATATATTCATAGTTCTGCGCGTCTTTTACTACGACAGGATAGCGAATGAGATAACCTCAGAGCAGTTCAGCCTGATATTCAGCTCCAACTTTGTGATAACTTTTGAGGAGAGCGGTGGGGATGTGTTCAAGCTCATCAAGGAGAGGATAAAGAACGAAAAGGGGAAGATCCGACGGAGAGGCACCGACTATCTCGCGTATGTGCTTCTTGATGCGATTGTCGATAATTACTTCTACATACTGGAGCGCCTTGGCGACAGGATAGAGATGCTTGAGTCGGTGCTTGTGGAGGAGCCCTCTGAGGAGAACCTGAGAGAGATCTACGAGCTCAAGAGCTCCATGATATTCCTCAGGAAATCTGTCTGGCCGCTCAGGGAGGTAATAACCAGGCTCGAGAGAGGCGAGTCGCCGTTGATACATGAGAACACCATCATTTACCTGCGGGATGTTTACGATCACACGATACAGGTCATAGATAACATCGAGATAATGCGCGATATGCTCTCAGAGATGATCTCCATCCACCTCTCCAGCGCGAGCAATGAGCTGAACAACATAATAAAAATTCTTACATCAATAACAATAATATTCATGATACCAACACTTATAGCAAGCATTTACGGTATGAACTTCAGGTACATGCCTGAGCTTGAGTGGCGATATGGCTACTTCGCCACGCTGATTCTCATGGCATCAGTCGTCGTGACCACGGTCGTGTACTTCAAGAGGAAAAACTGGCTTTGATATCTGGGGTTGTCCCAAAACCGCATCGTCGGTCATCTTGATGGTCGTCCTGCAGCACCTCCGGGTTTGAGGATCCATGCGACTTCTCACGACGGGTGTTCACATTATAGTCCTTTGCGTCACTTCATATAAATCCATTTAAAAGCTACTGGATATATCACGCTTCAAAGATCATTTTATATAATATTCTTAATCAGCTTATGCGGAATACTATAAAGCACAGCATGGAGATCTGATCTGCCGTGTCGGATCGTTTCTGGACGAAACTAACAGTGAATCAAAGCTCGCTCTTATGTATTCAGCAACTTGGAAGTCGCGCGGCAGGTTGCTGAATGCGCTCATTCCAGCGCAAGGCCTTCGACTACATCGAAGGGTTTCGACAGTTTAGACTTCGTCGAAACTCTTCGAAGCAGTCGAAGATAAGTCGAAACGAGCGCATAGCATGACTTTTCTTCGGCAAGTCATCGGATGGATGAGGGCGTCAAAGCTTTCATCATTCTGGCATCCTGTTCCACAAGATGCGCGTTTTTGAGCTACGCTCATCCCGAACATGGTATTTGCTCAACGCTCTTATCCATCTGATAACTTGCTCGGAACATGCTCGATACGTTGAGCTAAAATGCCCTCCTGAGAGATTTCTGGATGAATGACTATGCCCGATGATAGCGGCTTCACTTGATCAGTACCTCAAGCACGCGCACGATATTAGCAAATACCACATCCCCAGAATCACCGCAGTGCGTCAGAGGCGTGCAGGCCTTGATGCCGGCTCATCCCTTCGTGCACTTCGTGCAGTTTGGATCCGGCATTAACGTGATCTCTGAAGGAAAGATCAGCTACAACAGCAGAGTGATCCTGCAAGGGCAAGCTCGGTGATGCATCTGCGTGGATCTCAGGCACACCTATACCTATATATCTCATGATCACATCGTAAAACAGGCATAAAAATGTGGGGTATTGCAATGTGGAAGAACATGCTTATGGCAATTCTTGTGAGTTCGATCATTCTCGGCTCGGCTGGCGCGGTCTGGATGAGCTACGCTCCCAGCGCAGGTGAGGTCGTAGCACAGTTCAGCAAGCCTGTATACACTATCAACATGACGGGTCAACCCATCCAGGGATACCATCCACTCCTGGGTCAGAGCTTCTGGTTTGAGCCTCTCCCAATTGCAGGCAAGCCGGCAGCCACATCAGAGAAGATCGCACCTGTTGTGCTCGGCAGCGTCCCTGCGCCGCATTACATCACGGACTTCGGCCAGAACTGGGAGCGGAACATGAAATTCGCCCAGACAAGGTCGTCATTCAGGATAGCAGCAAATAACACCCTTGGATCCATCGGACCGAGCTGGAATATCTTCGACACAGGATGGGTCGTGATTTGAGGGTGGCTTTTAAGGTCCACGCATTCGCATGACGAGAGCTGGCATTGCACACGCCAGACTTGAGCAGCTTGTTCAGGGTATATGGATGCGCTCAGTGCGGATGAACATCGCACTGGGAGGCATCCAATACATTTAACTATCTTAAGAGGGAGTTATTATCTGTGCGATCCATCCAGAAGACCGGCGTAAAGGGCTTGAGCGGAAAGACTGAGAGAAACCGTATCACCGGCGCGAGGTTTTTGCTTCTCAGACCTGCTGGATACCCCCTCAAGAGCACGTTTCAGGAGTCCCCTGTCGTATCGGATCCTGTGCTCTTCGAGCGGTACGCTAAGGAGCAGTGGTACGGCGAGCTCGTCAGAGCCGGGGGATACCTTTTCGACAGGCGTCTCTATCCAGACTTCGCGTTCAAGGTCGTGAAGGTGTACCCCAGAGAGGCAGTGATTGGAGCAGATACAACGATAGTTGTGGAGAAAAGGATAGAGCCCACAGCTGTCGTGGAGCCTGCCTCCTTCGATGATGTTGTTGGCCAGCTCGATGCGAAGAGAAAGGTTAAGGTGATAAAAAGGTATCTGGAGGAGCCTGAGAGGTTTGGTAGCTGGGCTCCCCGCAACATACTCTTCTACGGAGCATCAGGTACAGGCAAAACCATGATAGCCAGAGCTCTTGCCACAGAGGCAAATGTTCCCATGCTGCCAGTGAAATCAACATCACTGATCGGGGAATTCGTGGGTGAGGGGGCTAGACAGATCCACAACCTCTATGATCGGGCTGAGCAGCTCGCACCATGCATAATATTCATAGATGAGATTGATGCCATAGCGCTGGACAGGCGCTACCAGGATCTCAGGGGCGATGTGTCAGAGATAGTGAACGCCCTGCTTACAGAGATGGATGGCATTTCATCCAGACGCGGCGTCTGCACGATAGCTGCGACAAACAAGATCGAGCTCCTCGATTCGTCCATAAGATCGAGGTTCGAGGAGGAGATAGAGTTCAGGCTGCCCTCCTATGAGGAGAGGCTTGAGATCCTCAGGAGGAATGCCTGCAGGATGCCACTGGAGGTCAGGGGGGACCTCGCAGAGATCGCTAAGCTGACAGAGGGCTTCTCCGGCAGGGACCTAGTTGACAAGATCCTGAAGGTGGCACTCCATCAGGCCATCATCGAGGACTCCAGATTCGTCGAGCGGCGTCATCTGATGGATGCGCTCCAGCGCGTCAAGCGCGATGTTAAAGAGCCTCCGGGGGAGATGTTCATCTGAGGAGGCGCCTTCAATGTGGCAGCAGATCCTGGGCAAGTTCAGGCGCTATCCTGCTCAAGAGAAGGTCGTTCGGCTGATACTGTCGAGGGGCTTCCAGATAAACGAGCGCGGCAGGGTCGCTTCCGGGTCAATAGAAATTCCACACGCCCAGATAGCCAAAGAGCTAGATGTTGATAGAAGAGTGGTCGACACAACAGCGATGGCCATTCGCGAGGATCCGGACCTCTGGAAGATATTCAAAAATGTGAGATCCGTGCCTTTTCTGGCGGATGTCGCGCCTGTGCTCGGGCTTGGTGTGATCGAGATCACGCCTGTCGATGCGAGACAGACCGGCCTTCTGGGGAACGTCGCCATAGCTGTGGCAAAGCATGGATTGAGCATACGCCAGGCAGTATCTGACGATCCCTTCTTCGTGGAGGACCCTAAGCTCACAATCATCACAGAGGGCAAGATTCCTGGGGAACTCGTTACGCTTCTGAAGGAGATAGAAGGGGTCAAGAAGGTCACAGTGGAGTGATCTCATACATATTCCTGGTAGTCTAACTTGACATTGTTTTCCATGTGTCATCGGTTAAGGCTGTCTGACGCAGGAATGGATCAATAATTTTTACATGAGTGATGCCTTGAAATGTATTTGCTCAATATGGTGAGCGTGCTTGAGTTACCGATCAAATGAAGCTGCTATGGCAGAGTCGTTCATCCAGAGATCCGTCGAGATGGCAATTTAGCTCAACGTATTGAGCATGTTCTAGGCCATGAAAGTGTGAACCATTCTATCGGCGAGTACAGCAAGGGTGGTGGAGTGCCTATCAACACTGTGGAGGCGGAATTCTCTATCTATCGACCACGGATGGCAACGTTCAGAGGCGTATCCAAGAAGAACCTCTATCTGTACACAGCACACTACCAGTTCATCAGGCTGAACCGCGAGATGGACCCTGTTGGCAGAATGCTCGCTATGGTGAAACTCTTGCGCATCCTCTGGCTGGACACAATGTTCTGCCATAATATCTTTATAAAGTGAAGATGCAAGGTATGTGAGGATTCCCATTAACCCTCCTGTTCGGGGATCTGCAAGTGCTGCTGTATGCGTTTATCAAATAGGATTTATACCAAAGAGCTGGATTTTTAGGAATCCTCATGTATACGTCGCTAAATCAATAAGAGCGATCCTCAGATCTCTTTCCAGTAAGTACAGGTTCGGGGTGGGTATCTCTCGGATAAGGATAAATCCAACCATATCCATCTTGCCTGCGGTGGTCTTATGTTTCCAGGACTTGGCGGACGGGGGATGAACCCGAAGAAGATGAAGGGCATGCTGAAGAGCATGGGCATAAACATCGACGAGATAGAGGGTGTGGAGGAGGTTGTCATACGAACCTCGGACAGGGAGATAGTAATAAGGAATGCATCAGTGGCCGTAATGGAGGCACAGGGCAACAGAAGCTACCAGATATCTGGAGATGTCACAGAGCATCCAAGAGTTTCGCCATCCGACATCGAGCTGGTTGTCTCCCAGACAGGAGCGAGCCCTGAGGAGGCCAGAGCCGCGCTGATGGAGTGCGGAGGTGATCTTGCTGAGGCGATAATAAAGCTTAGCTCAAAGACATCATAATTTGGCGATCTGAAAATAGAGCACAAAACCTGTTCATCGGATCGCCAGTTCGAGTGGCCGCTGAGATGCGAGCAGTGACGTAAAGAACAAGATGTATTGCCTGATAAAATGATCTCATCTCAAAATTTGATGGACAAACGCGATCGCTCTTGTTTTGCTTCCCCTCAGACAATTCGACGGTTACGGATCGTAGATGACCGGTACGCCATGCGAGGCAGCGATCTTACCGACCGCATCCTTCAACCCGAGATGCTTCATGGCGCACCTGCTCGCCTCAACTAGGACAACGAGATCGCTGTCGTGAAGGGCCCTGCCGATCTGTGAGGCCTTGTTTCCCAGCCTCGGATCCGGCCTTCTCACCAGAAGAATGCGCGCATCACCCATCACGAACGTGCCATCCTCTGAGAGATGACCGAGCTGGATCGTAACTCTGTCTGAATCCTGTGACAGCTCGAACGCTATGGGATAGTTCGCGAACTCGTTGTGGTCGTAGATTTTCCTGTCCCGCAGAGCAGATCTCAGCTCTTCCATGATCATCTTCGCCATATCTGCCAGCTCCATCTGGGCCTTTCTTGAAAAGTCCCTGCATTTAGCTATGGAGAGAAATGTCAGATGGTGCAGCGGCTGGCCTTTCTTATGGCAGTACGCATGCGTATCGATGACATCGTAATCATCCTCCAGCGGGAAGAAGCAGGGTGCGTAGCTGTCGCAGTTTTTGCATTTGAGCTCTATCACCTTGGTCTTGTCCAGAAATGGCGCCAGACCTTCGAGTATCTCGAGCATATCGATGATCTGGGCACTGGAGCTGTTTGAGCTCTGCAGTCCCTTGACCATGAACATGAGCTCATCAGCATCGTGCACGGATTCCTTCGACTTCTGAACCGACTCGTTCATTCAAAAGCCATGAGACCCGGAGCGAATTTAAATATATCTCAGACCCAGAGAGACTGCCATCTGATCCATAAAGCACACCGGATGTGGATTAAGAGAACATCACTGCTCATGGGAGGTCCCAGAACGACGAAGGCAGATGCTAAAGCTCTTGTGGAGGCGATGCTGTTTGCGGCAGGCCGGCCCCTCTCGGTGGAGGAGATGTCAGGCATCTCGGGGCTCGATGCCGGGGATGTGCTTGATGCCGCGGAATCCCTTTTGAGGGAGTACGCATCTCGTGGTGGCGGCATCGAGGTAAGAGCCGTCGGGGGCTCCTTTGTGATGCAGGTGCGAGGGGATCTGGCTCAGGCAGTGACGATGATCGCGCCGCGGGAACTCGACTCCTCGGTGATACGCACGCTCGCTGTCATCGCATACAGGCAGCCGATTACGCAGAGTGAGCTCGCGCGGATCCGCGGGAACAAATGCTACGAGCACGTCAGGATCCTGGAGAGGATGGGGCTGATAAGCGCGAGCAAGAAGGGCAGAACCAGGGAGCTCAGGACAACAAGAGGGTTCGCGGAGTACTTCGGCCTGCAGTCAGCGAGCCCTGAGTTCTTGAGGGAGATGATCGTCAGAAAGCGTGATATGATCGGCATCACCCCCATATATGAAAGCCTGGCCAGGCGCCTTGGCATCGATTACGTGGTGGTGAACCCCTACAGGCCCGACGATAGCGATGCTGCCAGGCTCAGGGAGATCCGGCTGCTTGTAGCATCCCCGGGATATGCGGAGAGGATAAGAGAGCACTACTCTGGGGAACTCGTGGAGATCGGCACTTCAACATTCTCGAAGCTTAAGGAGGGTGTGGAGAGGCTGGTGCTCCTGCTGAAAGATGTGCCCGGTGCAGAGGCTCTGATCGGAGAGATCGACTCTGCCCTGAGGGAGTACAGGGCGATGGCCCACGGCCTGGGTCCGGTGAGGCCAATGACGCCGATCGCAAGAGAGATCGCCCTGGACATGCATCTGGATATTGGAGAGAACGGTGTGACTGCAGCAGCTGATTACACAGGGGCAGAAGCTGATATCATAATACCCACACACCAGGAGAGCCATATCGATATAATTGAGCGGATCAAACAGAGATACGATGCGATGCTCGAAGGGCTCAGGCAGCGGCGCAGGTGAAGTCTGCAGGTTTTTGGAGGTCGGGCTCATCACAGTGTTTGCAGACGCCTGAAGGAGATAGGATCGTTCTGCTCGCGAAAAGGTCGGGTCCAACCTGGGTCTCCGGCAATTGGCGAAGATGCGCTTTGAGGGCGGACAGGGGTTCCTGGAACCTAATGTATGGGATTCAGCTCATCTTCAGAGACTGGCCCACGCCGCATATTCTCCCTTGCGATACAGAAGCACTGCTCGCACAGTGTGAAAGGGCGTTTCTCAACCTCTTCCTCATTCCTTGCTGGCTGCATGAGGCACTGCGCAGTGCAGTGGTCCAGCCCGAGGATGTGGCCTATCTCATGCATGGCCACGTTCATCCAGGCATTTCTCCCCAAACCAGATGTTGTGGTTATGGCGCATCGCCCGGCAGCACATCCGAATATCGAGCCTGCGCCTGGAAGGTGTATATCGACATCGACCACCCAGATGGATGGATGCGCTCCGGTTTTTCTTAATAGCGTGCTCAGGATATCAGCAGCGTCATTCCTGCCCTCCAGATGCTCCGGTGGATCTGAGAACTCCATGAAGAGTCCAAGACCGCGAAAGGAGTTCTCGAAGAGAGAGCGGAGCGCCTCCCTGTTCAGATCGTCACCCCTGAAGAAGACCCGCAGCATCATCTCAGTCAATCGCACCGGCTATCCTGGAGGCTATCATCTCCATCGATCTGAGCCCGGGTGAACTCCCCTCAGCTCCATCGAGATATCTGTATGGCCTGCCCAGCTCCGGATCAATGGGCACCGAGCCCAGGAAATCCACGCCCATATCCCTGGCAGAGATCTCACCATTTCCTGATCCGAAATCTATCATCTCTCCACAGTGCGGGCATACGAGACCGCTCATGTTCTCGACCATACCGATCACGCGCACATTCATCTTCCTGAACATGTCGACAGATTTCTGCGTATCGAGAATTGCGACATCCTGCGGTGTTGTGACAACCACAACTCCATCCAGATCAGGTATCAGCTGGACCAGGCTTATGGGCTCGTCGCTCGTTCCAGGCGGAAGATCCACGATCAGGTAATCGAGATCCCCCCAGCATACCTCAGAGATGAACTGCTTTATGGCTGCCATCTTCATCGGGCCGCGCCAGACAACCGAGGTCCCTGATGTTGGAAGTATGAGGGCCATCGACACGACCCTGATGTTGCCAACAGTCGCAGGATGTATGCCATCAGGTCCCACTGTGAGGCGCTCATTCTCTATTCCCAGCAGCTTTGGTATGTTCGGTCCCGTTATATCCGCATCAAGCAAGCCGACGCTGTACCCCTTCTTGGCCAGCCAGATCGCGAGATATGCCGCCACCGTGCTTTTGCCCACGCCCCCCTTTCCGCTTCCCACAAGCATCTTTCTTTTTATCCGTCTCATGCGCTTCACTTCATCTGTGCAGGATCCACGCGCATCACACCCGTCGCAGGCCATATCGCATCTATCTTGCATTGTCACAGCCCTCTGAGCAGTGATTCGAATACAGATGATGTCCGGATAAATCCCTTTGGGTCATCTCTGAACACAGCGGATGGAGTGATCTTCACATGATTTGACGGCCTGATCGCAGATATGCTGGGTTGCAGTTTGATGTGCGATGGATCTTTGCGCAACAGCGAATCGAAGTCAATAAAATATACATTTATAAAATAACATCTAACAGATAATGCTGTCCTGGTGCACACGTGTTTGCGAAAAAGGGGCGAAGACTGTTTTCTCTCAACCCCTCTCGAGGAAGCTCATGCTCTGGATGCGCATCCTGGAAGCTCCACAGTCATCAGCACCCTGTCGGTCTCTTCGACCAGCCTCTCCTGCGTTACGCCGAGGATTCCCGCAAGTAGCGCTGCCCCTCCAGCACCGACACCTTCCTTCACGAAACCCCTGGTGAACGCCTGGATCACGGGGATTTTCGATCTCCCAAGGCCGGGATCCACGACATAATAGGGCCATCCGGAATCCTCGACGATATCCCTGAAGCTGGCGCTGCGGTCCTCGGCCACATACTTCGTTGTTGCTATCGAGAAATCCCCCTCGATCCCAAGCCGCCTGGCCAGAAGGAGCACCGCAGCGAGCTGGGTTCCGCCGGAGAGGACGACCCGCGTGGATGAGCCGATGCCTTTGAGAAGGCCCAAAGCGCACGGGATCATCGGGTCTCCGAACTCCACGATCGCCCGCATGATATCATTCCTGAACTCCCCCGGCTCTGCATCGCATCTCCTCAGAGATTCCCTGACGATCTCCATTTTGAGCTCGATCGGGTTTGCATCAAAGCTGCTGCTTACACTCCCATTATATCCGATGGCTTGCAGCACTGCTAGCGCTGTGGTTGTGCCTCCGGCAATGGATTCTCCGATGAATATGCAGTCTGAGAGGGCCGATACCTTTCTTCCAAGAATCTCAGCCCTCTCCATTATCGCTGGTGCCTCAGGCACACCTGGCACATATCTTATATCTCCGCCTGCCGCACCACCAAGCTCAACATATGGAACAGCGGGCTTCTTCTCCAGGCCGCTGGCAACGAAGAGCGCAGGCACCCCGGTCAGGCTCAGCGCGGCCCTTGTGATTATGCCGGGCGTAGGGCATCCTCCGGGCGTCTCAGGGAGCCCTGGCATTGTGACGATCCTGTTGAACTCAACCAGCTCAGCATCCGCGCCAGGCGTGTAAAACGTGAGCTCAGGCGTGACGCCAGCAGCGCTCACTCCTGGTATCTTTCCTACATGCGTGTTTGAGATTATGCACGTGAAGAGAGGCCGCGATGGCCTTAGATCGAAATCCGGGTATATCCATCTGGGCATAATCTACAGTCTGTGAGGGGATATATTAAATCAACGGTAGATTATTTAAATCAAATTTATTTGATTGGTGCTCAAGAGGGGCTTAGCAGGCATTGTCATATCGGGAATGCCCTTTCACATCAGGAGGGCTTATTCGCAGCCAGCTGCAGAGAGCCAGGTTAATAAGCGATGCCACAGAGGTTGATGCCGATGGCAGAGCCCTTTGTCGAGACCGAGACGTGCAGGACAAAGTGCAGGTGGGTGGCGAAGGTATTCGGGGAGTTCAACCGGCCCAGGACGACTGTGAGGTCTCTCTTCTATTATGCTCTTCGCAGATGCGAACCTGACTATCCGATATGCGGAGGGTTTGTGGGCGAGATACGGGTGACAAGGCAGTTTGATGAGAGCGATGCCAGCCGCCTGGTCAAGTGGGCCACGCTCGCATCCGAACTGGGGTATATTCCACGGGATGCACTTCTGGAGGAGGTGCCAGGCATGCATGTGCTCACCCCGGATCGCATTTCATCGGGAGCACATGCAGAGCTGTGGATCGACCGATCTGCGCTCAACCCCCTGATCTGGCCGGTCTGCAACCGGCATGGAATCACCCTTGTATCAGTAAGCGGAGCACGACTGGACGATGCCCTGAAGGATCTCCGCAGCAGAGCAACAGGTGGGGAAACGCTTGTTCTATGCATGGCGGATCTGAGCCCATCGGGTCTCTCCTTCGTACGTGCTCTCGGCAATGCTCTCCGGGGGATGCAGGTGATTCACGTGGCTCTGACCCCGGATCAGGTCGCGAGGCTGCATCTCCCCATGGTCAGGGCTGACAAGAAAGCTGCAGATAAACACTACAGAGAGCTTCTCAGAAGCGCCGGCCTCGATGGCAGGATGATGGCCGAGCTCGACGCGCTCGAGGTATGCTATCCAGGCGGCATAGCCGGTTTTCTGGAAGGGCTGATCCGGGATCATGTTAAGGGTGCGCGTACGTGACCCATCTGGAGTCAAAACTGCGCCCATCACCACGAGGCCGGATCGAACTCGTTCTCGTCATCGTGTAAATTCGCGAAGCCTGCCTCCACGATAATTCTGTTGAAGAGCCTTCGCAGGTCTGGCGTACCATCCGGGTTGGAGAGGTAGACAAGACACTCTGTTGTTCCACCGGGCTGGTATCCTGTCATGTTATCGATATCGAGAAAGACCTGCACGTTCAGAAGCCTCTCCATGGTGTACTCCTTTGAGTGGACGCCATCTGCTGTATGGACATCCGGCGCCCGCACATCGGCGAGATGAACCAGGCCGAAGCCGTCTACCATGAACGTATCACCACTCGATATGCTGCTCACCCTTCCGCTGGCTTCAAGCGGATGCGCGACTGCCTGTGCGACCAGCAGTATCATGGCGCATGCGATTAAGCATCTCATGAATGGAGCTGATAGGGATGAAGATAAAAGCGTCTCGCACGAGATGCGAGGCGCAGATGGGAGACGTGTGGCTGGATCTCTGAGCGCGCCCAAAGAGACTGGCTGTGAGGACAGCTCAAAACTGCATCAGCAACCGACTGCGACAGGTTCAGTGCCTCTGCCAGTACACCATGCGACCAGCGAGGGCGGCTGGTTATTTTAAGACGAAATCGAAAAGAGACTTCACATAAAGTCAGGCTCAGGCCAGATCTCCGATGGTTCGCGAACATGAGCCGCCACCGGTCTTTCACGAAGCCCTTGCAGGAGCTGGTCATCTGATGAATATCCGGAAAAGTGAGAGCAGGTATGAATCCTAAACCTCGTATCTTTATTAACGAAGTCGTCTCAAAATTCACAGTCTCCTCCAGATGATGAGAAATGCGGCCAACTGCAGGAATCCCAGGAAGCAAGATTTCTCAGGTCTTTGCTTTCTTAGTGAGCAGAGATGCTGGAGCAATAGCTCGCCGTCATCGGTACTCATCGTCCTCGCAGGTTCTGGTGAGTAGGCAGTAAGCTTCACTGATAACTGGAGTATAGTATTCCGCATAAGTTGATATAATATCACATGTCACATAAAATCATCTATGAAGTATGAGTTATCCAGTAGCTTTTAAATGGATTTACATGAAGTGGCGCAAAGAACTATAAAATCCACAACCTCCGAAGCAGCATCAGTCGCTGAAAGATGTAAAAAATGAATAAAATTCCGCGCTCAGACTATGAGCGGGATGTTCTCGACGGACTCGGGGTTCGCGAGGGCTGAGATGTCGCCGACCGGCTTGCCCAGCGCCTTGGCCTTTATGACCCTGCGCATGATCTTTCCGGATCTTGTCTTTGGCACGTCCTTGACGAAGTA
>JARYLI010000024.1 GCA_029907715.1 Methanothrix sp. | reverse complement strand
ACTCACTTCATGCACTCTCTTTCTACCCATAGCCTGGATAGATCGACGCAATGGTTAAAACATTTTGTTATGGAGCACCAGTCACGCTGTGCGCTCGTGGCGAGCGAATGAGTGCGTTCACCAACCGGCCTTCATATCAAGTCGATGAATAGATAAAAGCGGCATCATTTTAAGCACCTCCCACAAACTCCTCATACTCGCCTGCGCTAAGGTAGACCGGTGCATACTCGATGCCCCTATCCTTCAGAGCCCTCACGTAAGAGCGCAGATGCTTCCTCGAGCCTGCAAGGAGCCCGCTGTAGACATCAAGTATCTCTCCATTACTGGTTTCACCCATCGCCCTCTCCAGATCGATAATGCTGATCTCCTCAAAGTTCGCAGCTGCCCTGAGAGCATCATGATCCGAGGATATTTTCGAGAGCAGGTCATCATGGATCCTCTGCAACGTCTGATTATCGAACACTCCCCTCTCCAGAACAGGCGTCTCTATTCCGTATCTTTTCATGAGAGCTCCGATCTGATCCATGTGGCTCTGCTCAGATCTCACCAGATCCAGGAAGATCGCCATGCCCGTCATCTCATAAAGCGTCTTGTAGAGATCACGCGCTGCCTTCTCCTCCTTCCATATGAAAAGCATCCACTCGAAATCATTCCGGGTCAGGTTCTGTGAGACCCGCTGCGCAGAGTTCTCCAATCTTCCCAGATATATCACACCCTCCCCGTATGCGATGTTGTGCTTCACACTTGGATCCATGCTGTCGGACATCGCCCAGATTATCGATACGTTCTTCCCAGGTCTCAGCACCTTGTCGAAGCGATCTCCTGTGTCGAGCTTTCTTCTGAACTCCACTACAGTATGCGTACCGTAGCTCCTGCCGCCATGCTCCATTATGTCGTCGGTGCCTCCGAGTGCTGTATCATCGATATGCGGGCCGTAGTTGCCTGTTGAATATTCGTCAAGCACTCTCGCATTACCCTCAACAAACCCCAGCACCATATCCGCATCCTTCATCCACTCAGCGGGCTCGAAGCCGATGGCGAGCCATCCAGGGGTGCTTCCATTGAGGGCCATGTAGAGATGCTCATCATCGATCTTCCAGGAGGCTGTCATCGTTCCGCCAGTGTATCCCTGCCTCGCAGGACTGTAGAGCTTTAGAGTGTGAGAGTACTCATTCTCGCCCACGACGCCATCAGGCCGCCACTCCTCCGATACCACACCTTCTGTGACCTCTTGCTGCCCCTCTGGCTGTATGCAGCCTGAAAAAAGCAACAGTACCACGATCAAAGCGATCTCATCGCGCATCATTCATGATAATACGTGATGGCTTTTTACAAAAGGATTCCTATCAACCTCCTGCTCAACGATCTGCGAATGCCGCTGCATGCTTCTATCGAAGTCGTCTCAAAATTCACAGTTTCCTCCAGATGATGAGAAATGCGGCCAGCTGCAGGAATCCCAGGAAGCAAACCACTGCATCCGGTTACAAGCACATACAGTATCCCATTGATGGTCTTCCGGTCGTCGGCTCTCTTTCTGCCAACTGCTGGCTGCGGCGGTAAGAGTGGTTTGATGAACAACCATTCCTCGTCAGCTCTCTAAATTCCATCGAACTTCACGATTGATAATGTGCCAGAAAGAGGTATTTATAGTTTCGAGACGACTTCAACTTCTGTGTTGAATAATGTTTGAGTATACGATAGCAGAGGACTAATTTATACTAATTGTAATTATAGTAAAAATCGATGGCGTTCGACCTTACAGGCCTTAATTATTCAACACAGCACAAGTTTACATATGTTTTTATAGTTTGGATTAAACTATAGAATGTAGAGGTAGTTATAAATGCGAGTTTTTGTACTGCTTGTGCTTGGGTTCACCGTTTTGTTGTGGCCCAGCCTTGCACAGAATGCGACAACAGGTGACGTAAATGTGTTTCAGGAAGCACTGGAGAAAGATGGATTCACTGTGCAGGAGGGCAGAATAGGATACCTGGATCTTATAAAATTATGCGATTTGGGTGTACTGCCAGCAGCTTACGGAAATAATCCAAGTACAAAATATTTGACGTACTTTGTTCCACCGGCGCCAAGCCATGAGGTACCTGAGCTATTTTCTCGGATAACCGAAGCACTTGGAATGTCTCAGGGCACATCAGCTTTCTGGAATCTTGGTCCAGATGAAGCGATTGTTTTCGTGGGAAGAACTCCACCTGAGTGCAGGTACTTCAGCTTCGATCATTACCTGCTCTCTCGAACATATGGAAACGAGACGAGATGGATCTTTGCCCCATTGGGCGATACGATAAACAATCTGGTTATCAATACTGAAGGAACGCCCAGCGGGGCGGCCGGAAATCCATTCAATCAGACCACGGTGATAGTTGCTACGGCCGACAGAGGCATCGATCAACGAATCCGTGCAGCAGCCATATCAGCAGGATATTCGGTCGGCACATTTAACACCCAGGTGTTTCCCTCTTCCATGCTGAATATGGGAGTAGATGATAGCTCGGATACGTTTATCATGCTAATCCGTCCCGCTCTATACAAAGATCCGCAAGCCGGCGAGGACTATCTCAATAATGCTCCAGCGAAAGTATTCCGCATAACCCCAAAAGAGAGCGCGGAGCTGGATCCGTATGATTATCCGGAGTTAAGAGTCCGCGGAACAGGGACGACCGAGTTTGACCTCATGGATGATCTCGAAGAGCTGAAGATTGCGATTCTGACCAAATACAGCGGATTGAATGCCACAGAGCTTCCAACCAGTATAGCAACTCAATCAGGAAGCGATGCCATTCAGAGAGGAATCGATGCCCTGGGCCCTGACAATGATTGCTGCTATCTATGGTCGGCAAGCCAAACGGTCTCTTCGCCTACGCCTCCTTTCCCCGATCTATCGCTTTACTATGATTTCTTGCGGGATCCTGCCATCACTTTAAGCAACGATACTAATGAGTTCATAATTGTCTATGGTGTCAACCATGTAGCTACAGGGAAGGCTACGTACTCGAACTTTGCCATCTACGGAGCGGATCTATTCAACGGCCTCAAAGCAATCACCGACGAGGAGTTCAATGGGACTGCAGAAGAGTATCTCCCAAACAATCCCAATGCTAAATACCTCTACGTATACAAGTTGGCCAGGAACTGCAATGGTGATCCACACTGCTATGAAGTCCCCTATGGGATTGGAGCTTACGGCATAGAGCTGAATCAGCCGCTTTTCATTGCGTGGAGGAGCTACCTGGAGGAGGCTACAAAGACAGGTCCATCCTATTCAGAGATCGTGTATGACAGGGCTATCAAGTTCAGACAATGAAGAGCTTGGATGAAAACTGGCCGAGATGATGAGGGCACCATGGTATGCTCTCATCGAATTTTATGCTTGTGTCCATTGGGTAATCTGCATACGATATGCATATGTCATCATGCATCATCGGTTAAGATCGACATGTGTAGAATTGAACTTTGCTCTTATGTATTCAGCAACTTGAAGGACATGCAGGCCGGTTGCTGAATGAACTCATTCGCTCGCCACGAGCGCACAGCGTGACTGGTGCCTCTTCGGGCAAGTTATCAGATGGATAAGAGCGTTGAACTTATAGTCTTTTGCGTCACTTCATGTAAATCCATTTAAAATCTACTAGATGTGTCATACTTCATAGATGATTTCATGTGACGTGCAATATTATATCAACTTATACGGAATACTATAATAGTCTTATCTCGCCTCAGTACTGCTATCAGGACTCAAGTCCACAGGCTGTCGATTTGAATCAAGCTCTCCACTCTGGTGCGGAACATGCTCAATACGTTGAGGTAAATTGCCATCTTGGCGGATTTCTGGATGAACAACATGCCCGATGATAGCGGCTTCACTTGATCAGTAACTCAAGTACGCTCACGATATTGAGCAAATACCTGGTGCGATCTCAATTTGCCAAATTTCATGGCCAAAATATTTGCAGAAAATCCTAACCGATGACCAATGGATAGGCATCACGAATCTCCATGTTACGACTCCATATGCCTAAAAATGTGGAACACAGGTTTATATAAAGATGCCATTGGTTCGTATTATTAAAAGTATGCCATAAAAAATATGCATATATGGCCTCTTCGATGCGCTGCGATATCTGAGCGAATCCGCATGTGATCTACAACTAAAGCTACATGCAGGAGACCTCTATTATACAACGGAAGACAGTACGGCAAAGATAATGTTCCATACAGGACAGGGATGTCGTACAAACGCTTGCGCAAGGAAGGATGTCGTTGCAGAACAGGAGAATAGTTGTAACAGGCGGCGCCGGATTCATAGGATCGAACATCGCCCGGGCGCTCTGTGAGGAGAATGATGTCACTGTCATCGATAACATGAGCACGGGGCGGCGTGAGAACCTGCGCGGATTGGAGGGGCGCATCAGGTTCGTGGAAGGTGATATCAATGACATCGAGATGCTGAAAGCGGAGTTTGAGTCTGTGGACTACGTGCTCCATCAGGCCGCCCTCCCATCGGTTCAGCGATCGATAATCGATCCTATGATGACGAACAGGAGCAACACCGATGGCACGCTCGCTGTGCTCGTTGCGGCAAGAGATTGCGGGGTGAGAAGAGTCGTGTTCGCATCATCCTCCGCTGTTTACGGAGACTCTCCGGATCTACCCAAGAGGGAGAGCTCGGTCCCGAGGCCAATGAGCCCGTATGCGGTGACGAAGCTGGTGGGCGAGCACTACTGCAGGGTGTTCTGTGAGATATACGGTCTCGAGTGCGTCTCTCTCAGGTACTTCAATGTCTTCGGCCCCGGCCAGGATCCAGCATCAGAGTACGCAGCCGTCATCCCGAAGTTCATCGATGCGGTGCTATCAGGAAGCCAGCCTGTGGTCTACGGCGATGGAGAGCAGACAAGGGATTTTGTGTACGTTGAGGATGTCGTGCGGGCGAACATCCTCGCATGCACCTCTCCGAATGCCCCAGGTCTTGCGATCAATATCGGCACGGGATGTGCCACAAGCCTGAACCGCCTGCTCGATGCCATAAGCAAAATCTTGAACAGGGACGTTCGGGCCGTTTACACCGAACCGCGCCCGGGTGATGTGCGGGATTCTGTGGCCGACATCACCCTCGCCAGAGAGGTGCTCGGGTACGCGCCGGAATACGGGCTTGAGGATGGTCTGAAAGAGATGCTGAAATGCCGGTCTGGGTAGCGAACTCTGCACACATCCTCAGCCCATCCGGCTCAGCGTGTTGGCATGTGATGGAGAAGATGACATTCAGCGAATCGATCCCACTGATTCACTCAGATGATGATGCTCTGGGCAGCATGCAACATAAAAGCTCACAGGCTAGCGGCAGCATGCGGTTTCTGTCCGGTGCTCTTGCTGAACGCCAGGGCGAAGAGCCACTCGCTCAGCTTTGGGCACCGCTCAGGCACGCACTCATCGGTGCATCCTGCGCATGGATCGAAAATACCAGATGCCATAAGTGGGGTGAATCGATCGGTGCATGCCGGCCTCTCAACTGCTCTGAGCCGGTACGTCCTGACGCCATCAGCGAGCTCTTCCTCCCTTGTTATCAGCCCATCCTTGAGCAGCTTTGCGACTATCCGGGAGCACTTTCGCGAGTCAATTCCCAGGGCCTTCCAGAGATCGCTCTGGAGAACTCCATCCGGACTGGATCTGATATACTCCAGCGCTTCCTCTATCATCACACCCTCCCCCTGATCCTACTCAACCGGGCTGATCAGTATTATGTTGTTTCCCCTCAGAATCACAGACCCCAGAGACCTGGTCCTCTCTCCATTAACAATCTCAACGGTCTCCAGGAGGTGCAGGTTGAGATACTCATCCACGCTGTTGAGTATGCCCTCGAGGACGTGCCTCTGAGAGCCCTTCATCTCAACCTGTATCTTGGTGCCTATAAGGGACTGGACCTTCTTATTCGGGTACACAGATATTACCTCGTAGCAGTTCTAGTTCAGATCAGAATGCTTTAAGCTGTCGACAGGGGCAGTAGAGCTATACAGCCTCTACAGCCTTCACGCCCGATACGTTCTTTTTAAGCTCACGCTCCACGAAGTTCTTGAGAGTCATCTGGGAAAATGGGCACCCTGCGCAGCTCCCCGTGAGCTTCACATAGACAACGCCATCTGTTATATCCACAAGCTCTACATCCCCGCCCTCGATCCTGAGCACATTCCGTATGGACTCAAGGGTGGACTCGACCTCCTCCTTCATGCTCTGCATTAAACTTAATCTCCTCTGACCTTTATCGATGTCACTGGTTGTATGATCACTGTGAACCTCTTTCCCTTTAAACCTTGCTCCAGGCTCTGAACAAGACGCTCACACCTGTTCGAGCTGACGACGGTATTCACCATAACCCCTGGCTCGGAGAAGTTCCTGATCGCATCAAGTGTCATCTCCGGATCCTCCCTTAGGCGGAAATCCTTCCAGACCCTGGGAGACATCCCCTTGTACTCGTAGATGTAAAATCCCGTGATCCCCACTTCTGTTAGGATGTTCATGACCTTGAGGAGATGCTCGTGGTCGATAAAAACCTTAACCATGCTCTTCATGTGAAGACTGTTGGAGACGATTGAATAAATAGGTTGCCGTTTGTGAAATGAATCTCTACGAATGAGATGAAAAACATGACATAAAATTGAAGTTGCTCATGTGGTTGAATCGTCGGAGAGGCGGTTTCTGGCAGACCAGCTTCAAAAAACTCCGAATATTTCTGCGAGATTATCGATCCGCAGAATCACCGGCATGAGCCACTCCGAACCTGAAGGGCAGTGTACTATATTTGCTGTAAATTCAAAACTGATCGGTGCGCTTCGCACCAGCACGAAGCAAATTTACAGCAATTTCGGCACACAGCCCCTGAAGATCATCATCGATATCGTGTGGTTGTGTGAGAAGGCAGCTGGCAGATTGCGGTAACACGATCAACAAACTTCCGCAGACATCATCTCAGATCGCCTATCACCACGCTGAAGAGTCCTCTCGCCTCTGGCGGATCTCTGGTCGTGCCCGCTGTTATCTTCTCCTCCGGATATCCGAGATCTCTGAGAACGACGACGTCACTGTGGATTCCCGTATCCTCAAGATAACTGCAGAGCGCGTTCAGATCTGTCGAGTCATCTGCAAGAAGAAACACGCACCTGCCATGCTTCAGCTCGAACGCGACAGCCTCTGGATCCATCTTGCGGCCATGAAATGTTACCGGCACGACCTTTAAAAGGCTCAGGCCGAGGCGCGCGCATGCGACCTGCATGCTTGATATCCCCGGGATGACATGACCTCCAAGATATCCGAGGCCGCTGAGCATGGGATCACCGGTTGAGAGGACGACTGCATCGTCCGGCAGGCTCCTCAGCGATCTGTAATCTCTGATTACCCTGACATCACAGCCAGGTGGTATGTGATCTCCAGCCAGAGTTATCGCCCGCTCCGATCCGTATATCAGCTTCGCTGATCTTATAGCCTCGATCGCCTCCAGCGTGATCATGCCAGGACCTGCACCAACACCGACGATCTTCATTGCACATCAATCTCCATTAACGCCAGGAAATCCATCAAAGTGCATGATGGGCGGATGCTCAAATCAATCCTGTATCCCTGAAGATGCTCCCATCCCTCTTTATCAGAACTATCCTGGTTCCGGGAAGCATCTTTCCGAGATGCTCAAGCGCTCTGGTGATCGCCGGGTGATCCGGCTCCCGCTCGATAAGCTCCGCCACTGTCGCATAGCCGGTGCCATCGAGCATCTCAGGCTCTGCCCACCTGAGTATGAGCCCTGGAAGGCCGCAGAGCACGGTCTCCCGGCCGGTGCGCATCCTGAGCATATCGAGCTTTGATCCTATAAGCACCGCAGTATGATCCGGAAAGAGCATCCTGCTGTACATGAGACCTGTTCTCCCAGTTGTGGCAACGACCCTATCAAGCTCACTTAGCGATTCAGAGATGTCATGCTCAAGATGCTCATTCCACGGCTCGACGAATCCCGTTGACCCCAGAATGGATATCCCACCCTCGACACCAACAGACGGATTCAGAGTCCTGAGCGCGATTCTTCTCCCATCGGGAACCGAGAGGCGCACCACGGCTCCGCTGAGCCCTGCCTCTGCGACACCCTCCTCGATCGCTTTTATTATCTGAGCGTGCGCAGATCTGCTTATCGCGGGTCTGCCGATATCCGCGGAGAGACCGCCTCTCCCTATCCTACCGATGCCCTCTCCAGCGACGAGCTCAAAGCGCTCTGACGGCGATGCGCTTGCGATGATCTTCATACCGTGAGTGATATCAGAGACGTGATCCCCGGCGTCCTTCCGAGCAATGCATCTTCCACCGGATGCTTCCACCTTCACCCTCACCCTTATTCCGGCTGGGGTCCACACATCAACCTCATCCACATCCCCCATCATGGAGAGCACCGCGCCCTTGCACGCGGCTGATGCTGTTGTCCCTGTGGTAAGACCTCTGCGGAGCATCCGGCCGTTCGAGAGGAGAACCCAAAGGCCGCTCTCTATCCGCTCCTCGATATCTTCCAGAGAAGATCTCCTGAGCCATTCATCCGGTATCCTGAAACCCGTCACGGGATCGATCATGATGTGTGCCACCTTATCTCCCAGAGCAGGATCTGAACGCGCCCGCATCGGGAACGCGATGATCGGACCTCTGGTGAACCGCAGAGATGCTAATCTAGTACGCTCCGATCCATCTGATAACCTGCCCGGATAGAGCAGTCATGCTGTGCGCTCGTTTCGACTTTATCTTCGACAGCGTCGAAGGCCTGGCGAGCGAATGAGTGCATTAAGCAACAGGCATGCATGTCTTTCGAGTTACAAGACATAAGAGCGATCTCGTAGACCCAGCGCGCTCGGAACATAGATACAGCATTCTACCTGATGCCCTGATGGTACATGTTGATTATCTCGTTCATCGCCGCGACAGCGAGAGGGGTCCCGCCCCTGGTGCCCACGTTCGATATCGATGGAACCTTTACATTTCGCAGTCTATCCTTGCTCTCTGCAGCTCTCACGAATCCGACAGGAATCCCTATGACCAGCGATGGCATCGCCTCTCTTCTCTCCATTATCTCGCATAGCGCCAGCAAAGCAGTGGGCGCATTGCCTATCACGACCACAGCGCCATCGAGCTCATCCTTTGCGGCCATCACCCCTGCAGAGGCCCTGGTGATGCCGAGCCTGCTCGCCATCTCTTCGCCCATCTCTATCAGCGTTCTTATTCTGGATCTGTGACCCTTCTTGACAATACCTGCCTCGACCATCCTTATATCCACGAAGATGTCCACGGCCTCATCGAGCGCCCTGAATCCAGCCCTCACCGGATCCATCACGAACCTCAGGCTCTCTGCTATGCTCGGGTCACCTGTTGCCATGACGCACCTCTGCTTTATCCTGTCCTCCAGGGTCTCATCGCCGACGATCCTGGCGATGAGCTCCCTGCTCGCCCTCGAAATCTCGAACGCCTCTGGCGTCATGGCGCCAAGATCTGAGTATCTGTCCATAACCACCATCTCACACACAGTACTTTCTCTCATATCCTCTGCTGGCCACGATCATCCCATCCCTTATCCTGGAGCCCGGCCCGGATACAATCAGCATGTACCTGGATCCATCGAGCCGCAGATCAGCCAGCTCGGATGCGCTGCATATCTCCATAAACTCCCCCCTTCGTGTCACATCCCTCGCCACAGCACAGGGTCTTGAGCCTGGCAGCCGGTCGGAGATGTTTTTTATTGCGTATCCACTTGCATTGTACAGAAATATGCTGAATCCCGCATCTGCAAGACGTGACAGTCTGTCCGGTGGAACCGCCCTGGAGAGAAGCACAAAGTCGTTCGAGACCGGAGCGCCGGCTCTCGCTGCAGCAGCAGCAAACGCGCTCACACCGGGAAGCATTCTCACCGATCGGCCCCTTTCAACGTAGCGGCCAGCCGCGCTGAATATGCTTGGATCTCCGCCAACAGTGATGACCGGCGACCCCCCGTTCCGCAGCTCTCGCATCGCCCTCTCAAACCTCTGAATCTGTCTCTCCTCGCGGCTTCCTGTGCCTGTGAAAACATCTCCGCCGATCAGCTCCTTTATGCACTCAAGATGCCTCTCCGCCCCCAGGAGGAGTGTTGCAGAGCTCACCGCGTCCACAACCTCATGCGTGAGGTTCTCGAAGCTCCCCGGACCCACCCCAGCTATTGATATCCCCTCACCTGCCACAGCCCTATGTACTCCTCCTGTTATCAGGAGGGTGAGCATATCGATCTCCCCCGCATGGAGAAGCGCATCATCCAGAGTGCATCTCCGTATGGACTCGCCATCGCGTGAGACGTTCCTCGCTATGACGACTCCATCTCCACCCCTTCCCGCGTCTTTCAGCATCTCAAGAGCTGCAGGAAGCTGCCAGTCCCTTCTGGAGCTCCTTGGATTGTAGAGGGCGAACGGCATTCCCATGGAGGCTGCGACCCCGATCCTGTGCCGGATCTCCTCCCAGGGTGTCAGCAGATCGCTGAGGCTCACGACGGCCAGAGAATCTCTGAAGACCACTCCTGCCCTGCAGGCAGCAGCCGAGAAGGCGGTGACGCCAGGAACAACCTCAATCCTGGATGGATCAACTGAGGAGAGAGCGACCTCGATGGCTATGCTCGCCATTCCATACACATTCGGATCTCCACTGCTGATCAGCGCCACTGAGCCGTCATCCAGCAGCTCAACGGCAAGCCTTGCCCTCTCCACCTCCCCGCCCATCCTTCCCGGGAAGACCTTCTTATCTTTAAGTATGGATGGTATGAGATCGAGATACGTGCGGTAGCCTACAACAAAGTCCGCGCCCTCTATCGCCCTCCTGGCGCGCAGCGTCATGCACTCAGGATCCCCGGGGCCGATGCCGACGATGCTGAGCCTACTCTCCGAGGGCAACCGTCACCCTCCCGTAGACCCTCTTCGGCAGTATCATCCTCTGCGCGAGGGCCAGGACCGCTGGCTCTGCGACACCTGAGAGGCCGAGCATCTTCGCCCTCGATGGTGTCACAGGTACCTGCGCATTGAGGGCATCATCAGGGAGGTAAACAACAGATGCGCCGAGTTCTGCAGCAGCCCTCGATATCTCCCGATCACCGCTCTTGATCATGGATGTGGCTATAACCCTCACATCTGATGCATCCCGTCCGGCCTCGACGGTCGCGGATCTTATCGCACTCATTATCTCATCTGCGGTTGCCCCCCTCCTGGCCCCGAGACCTGCAATCAGCCCTCCTGATTTCAGCACAGCCACATCCTCATCCACGATCACTATCCTGGGGCCCCTGAGCCTGACGACTGGAACATCCTGCCGCAGGAATGATGCGTTGATATGCCTTGATGCATCCCTGTTCACAATCACAGCGCCGAATGCAGATGCGATGCCCTCCAGGTTCGGCCTCCCTGACGAATCTGTTGCTGTTGTGATGGCTGGATACAGTCCAAGATGTCTGGAGAGATGAAGCGCGAGATCATTTGCCCCATGATGGCCTCCGATTACCGGAACCGCAGTCCTGAGAGACGCATCCACAGAGACGACAGGCTTGTCCGTCCATTTGTCCCTCAGCAGGGGGCATACAAGCCTGACCACTATGCCGACCGCCATCAGGGCCAGGATCATGTCGTATTCCCTGAAGAGCTCCTCCATTATGCCCTTCCTGTATGTGTGGAGAGCTGCTCTGTAGCTTGAGCTCAGGCTGCTGGAGAGCTGCTCTCCCTTCTCCCTATCCCTCGGAAAGACAAGAACTGCTACCGACTTCTGTATAGATGAGACCTCCTGAACCCGTCTCTCCTGACCACTCCACCTATAATTATAAGGGCACTTTTGTTTATGCCGGCCTTCTCGACCCTCTCCGCTATATCCCCAAGCGTTCCGGTCAGCACCTGCTGGTCGGGCCATGAGGCATGGTAGACGACGGCTACAGGGGTATCCGGCGGAAGCCTCACAGAAGCTACGATCTCCCTGATCCTCTCAGCGCCCAGAAATACCGCCATCGTGGATCCGTGCTTTGAGAGATCCCCTATCTCATCCCTCTCAAGGGTCATTCCGGCAGGCCTTGTGATTATGAGCGACTCCGAGACCCCCTTGAGCGTGAGCTGCGTCCTCAGCGCGGCGGCTGCTGCGAAGAGTGACGATACTCCAGGGACAACCTCGACCTCGATGCCATTCTCCTCCAGCGGCCTCATCTGCTCCAGGATAGCCCCGTAGAGCGATGGATCGCCACTGTGGAGGCGGACCACCCTTTTGCCGGATCTGATGCTGCTCAGCATCCTCTCGGTTATCTCCTCAAGAGAGAGGGTGCTGCTGTCGACAAGCTCCGCCCTGAGACCGGCAAGAAGATCTCTGTTGATCAGCGAGCCTGTGTAGATCACCAGATCCGCCTCTTTGAGAAGCCTGTAACCCTTCAGAGTTATGAGCTCCGGATCACCCGGGCCCGCACCCACAAAGTAGACCTTCTGGGGTTTCCACTCTTCTTTCTCGAACATAACACCCCCGCGAATCAGCGCACGCGCCTGGCATAGAGCACGCTGAAGTAGCTGCTCCTCACCGGCATCTCCCCTCTGACTATCATCTCATCGGCTGTGTAGAGCCTGCTTCCCAGTATGAACTCACCGTATCCCTGCGCATGGAGATCCGCAGCGATTGAAGCAGGCCTTGTCGCCTTCAGCCTGAGAACTGCATCAGGCTCTGAGCCGTCAGATACCAGAAATGATCTCTCAAAGCCTATGCCGAATCGAGCTGCAGCCGCAGGGATTATACCAACCCCGGGGACCGTGTCGATCTCAATCCCTGGATGCCTCCTCATGAGAACTCTCCTGAGATGAGAGAAGGTCGAGAAGGTGTTGACATCGCCAAGACACGCGAAAGATGTGAGGCATTTTTCAGCATAGCCTGCAACCGTATCCGCATTTCTCTCCCATATCTCCTCAAGCCTTTCAAGATCATCTGTCATCGGAAAATCCAGGATCTCCGGCTCGCAGTACGGCCTGGCGAGCTCAGCTGCAAGCTCTCCTGGGGCGAAGACCTTCTCACTCGCCCTCAGCACATCTATCGCCCGGAGGGTCAGCAGACCAGGATCGCCAGGCCCTAGGCTCACACCCACAAGCATTCAATCCCCTCTTCCTACTATCATGAAGATGGGATTCACAGGCTTTAAGGCTATGTCTCCTGCCAGCCAGTAGCCTCTGAATATGTTTATCTGAAGAACCTCCTCAAGCGTGAAGAGATCCTCGACGAGCCCTGCCACCTTTGATACCATGCCTATCCTCGCGACGTCGACGACGAGCCTGAATCCAGGAGCTGCCTTATCCCCAAGCGCAGGAAGGAATCTCTCGATATCCCTTGTGCCGCCTATGAAGCACCTGTCGACCTGGGGGAGTCGCGGAATGACATCGACCGCCTCTCCGCATATGAAATTGCCACAGGGCACCAGGGATCCTGACGCCTCAACAGCTTCCTGCCGCCTGTCTATCCCATAGATTCTGTCTGTGTATCGCGATGCTGCAAGCGATACTGCACCTGAGCCGCAGCCGATATCGAGAAATGTCATGCCCCTCCTGATATCCAGCTTGCCCATCGCTATCTGTATGTTCTCAGGCTGTGTTGCTGTGCCCGGCAGCTTCATCTCTACTCCAGGCGTCGGTTGGGGGATATAAGCTTAATCCAGATTCTGGGTGTGTCTATCATTCAAATTTATTTTATACTAAATCTTGATAGAATTCTCAATGCATAAGCCAGTACTCTCAGAA
>JARYLI010000023.1 GCA_029907715.1 Methanothrix sp. | reverse complement strand
ACTCACTTCATGAACTCTCTTTCTACCCATAGTCTGGATAGATCAACGCAATGGTTAAAACATTTTGTTATGGAGCAGGAGTTGTGACGGCAATTGGATCTATTCAAAGTATATATACGCTATGTATCCGGCAGTGTGCCGAAATTGCTGTAATTTCGCACACTGCCCATTCTGATCAAGAGGGGCGAGATTGCACCGGATCTGGTTGTCAGGCGCCTGGCCGGTCTGCGATAAAACCTGTTGGAGGGATGAGATAAGATTCATCTGGTGCACATCATTACTTGAAGTCTGATGGAGGTCTGAGATCATGGGGGATAAGACGAGCTTTGCGATAAACATAATATGCGAGGACAGGCCCGGCATGCTGCGCGATATAGCAGGCGTGGTGGCGGAGCGCGGCGGCAATATCGTCTACACCCAGCAGTTCGTCCTGGACAGGGGCGTTAACAGGGGGAAGGGGACGGTGTACATGGAGATCGAGGGGGATGTGCGTGGTGGGATTGAGGGCGTGGTGGAGTCGCTCAGATCAATGCCACAGGTATACGAGGTCACAGTGCACCCCTCATTCAACCAGATCTACGGCTCGCGGGTCATAATCATAGGAGGGGGCGCTCAGGTCGCCCAGGCTGCCGTTGGAGCGGTCAGCGAGGCCGACAGGCACAACCTGCGGGGGGAGAGGATAAGCGTCGACACGATCCCGCTTGTGGGAGAGGATGCAATCGCTGATGCCGTGAGCGCTGTGAGCAGGCTCCACAGGGCCTCGATTTTAATCCTGGCAGGCGCCCTGATGGGCGGGCGCATAACAGAGGAGGTGGCCAAGCTCCAGAAGGAGGGGATACCTGTCATAGCCCTGAAGATGGCGGGCACTGTGCCCAGGCAGGCAGACCTTGTCGTCACAGATCCGATCCAGGCGGGCACCTTCGCGGTCATGCACGTCGCCAGGACGGCAGTGTTCGATATAAACAGGGTTAGGGGTATGGAGTTCTAGAGCTCAAGCTCCTTGAGCCGATCGCCATCGAACAGATCTCCGGTTGTGTAGAACCTGCCGTTTATCTCCAGCACCGGCGCGGACATCGTGAACACTCCATTGACCCTGAGCTCTGTGAGGGCCTCGGCTGTTGTCATATCGACAACCTCAAAGCTCACACCCCTTCTCTCAAGAAACACCTTCAGCTGCTCGCATCTCGGGCACTCAGGCGTTGTGTAGATCCTGCATGCCAAACACCTCACCTCAGAGACATGGGGTAATCCCTGTCAGCCCAGACAGCATATCCCTGGTTCACAGCGCGCTCTGCGCACTCCCTGCAGCATGAGAAGTTCGCAAAGTACTCGACGCCGTTCATCTCATATTCAAACACATTGTTTATTGTGAATCCGCATATCCTTCTGAAGTCCTCGCCCATGCAGAAGAAATCGTTCGCCACCTCAGGAGGGCACTCCTCAAGGTACCAGTCCTTTGGCACAAGCACAGGCAGAATGGCCATGTCCATCCCGCAGCCACACGGGCCGTAGCAGTCCTCAGGCCCCAGGAAGACTATCGCCTTGTTGACAGGAGGCAACTGACTCACCTCTTATTGAAATGAGCACCTTCAGAGCTCCACATTCTCTGTGTCGGGATCGCATTTTAAGTTGTTGGCATGCCGGAGTGACCACACGAATGCAACCCGCAGCAACTCTGGCACGCAGACGCCGTTGTGTTCAGATCTGATATCCTCATCCGTATCGACATGCATTATACAGCTCTGATACAGTATCGTGGCTCATCCTGTAGCCTCCTCTGACTCTTGGAATACCAGGATAGCTCTCGACCGTCTCGATGGCCAGGCATGACGCGCCTGAATCGCGGATCTCCTTCACGACAGACCAGGGTATCAGATGAGCTCTTTTTGATCTGCCTCTCCCTCCCCGGAACTCAACCGCCAGCACCCCTGTGCGACCTGATAGCTCCACGAACCTGCTCTCCCTCTCGATCTGGTCTGGGGAGAAGTGCTGCTTGAAATAAAGAGGGCCCTCTGTGGCGAGGCTCTTGCACTCTATGGCGAGGTAGTACTCGGGGTATCTTGAGTCGACAAGCACATCCATGTGCTGTGCCGAGAACCTGGCCTGCCTGAGTCTGTACGCGATCGCCTCGATCCCCTCCATCTCAAAGAAGGTGTTGAATGCCCTCACAAGCTCCCATTCGAACTCCGCCAAGCAAACCCCTGTGAGATGAGAATCGATATGTTTATGATTCTTGTGATCAAAACCCAGAGAGGTGGTCATAATTGGATCCGGAGGAGATAGCGGCAAAGTACACCATGAAGGATCTCAGGCCGATAGCCAAGAAGTACGGGATCCCGACCCGATGCGTTAAGAAGATAGACATCGTCAGGCAGCTCCCTCCTGAGGCGCTGGAGGAGCTGGAGAAGAAGAGCTGAGAGCCCCTGAACTGGATTGCGCATGGCTCTGTTTAACTGCTGTCTGGTGGTATCGTTGAATCCATGGTCCCGGGAGTAATGAAGTTGATTGTAACAGGTGATGAATGGCAGGGAACTCATGGGAGATCCCGATTCTTGCGAACCTCTGCGTGTTCAGGACCTGCACCATGAATAGCATCGGTCGGCTTGTTCGTGCCAGAGCAGCGGATGAAGCATGGCGCCGCGGTCTCAACATCATATGGCGGCAGGGCGCTGAGATCGAGGACGAGAGGGGCTCGAGGACAAAGGAGCTGATGAACCTCATGGTCGTCATAGAGGATGCAAGCTCCTGCATTGCTCCCCGCGAGTACTCGTGGACAGAGGATCGTCTCGATGAGTATGCATCCCAGCTCCTCTCCCCTGAAAACCCCGGATTCGAATACACCTACGGAGAGCGCCTCAGATCCTGGAACGGAGAGGTGGATCAGATCGCTGAGATAGTAAACCGGCTGAAGAGAAACCCCAGGACGAGAAGGGCGACCGCGGTGACCTGGATTCCACCCGTGGATCACAAAAGGGAGGAGGTGCCGTGCATGGTCGTCTGTGATTTCAAAATAAGATACAGCAGGATGAACCTGACGGCGGTGTTCAGGAGCCATGACTTCGCCGGAGCGTATCCCGCGAACGTGTACGCTCTGACAAGGCTCCTCCACCATGTTTCAGGTGAGACCGGAACGGCTCCTGGAAGCATCACCACGCTCAGCGCATCAGCCCACATCTATGAGCACGACTGGGACTGGGTGGAGAGTCTGATCGTGAAAATGGGAGGACAGGCCGGCCCGTAGAGCCAGCGGATCACACATATCTGATCCTCACATGTACATTTCATGTAATGCCATTTCATGATGCAAATACCCCAACGTATGAGATCTGCAGATCAGGCGCTTCATGCTGTTTGATTCTAAAGGTGGGTACAGTCGGGCCGTCAGGTAGATACTTATGAGATGCCGCCTGAACCGGAATGGAGGTGAGCGGGCGCGGGATCATGGCCTGTGCCCATCGTATGGATCTTGAGGGCTATGCCAAGCTTGGGCTGAGGAGAAACGACCCGGATATCAGGAATAAACTCGCAGATCTCATCGTCGAGATAAAGGGCATGAGCAGGGATAGAGCAGAGTCTCTGGCAGGAGCCGTGCTGCAGGAGGCCAGGGCAACGCTCAACCCCAGAGGGGATGTGTTCGAGCTTCATGGCTCCGGCGTGAGCATGGGCGAGTTCGGGGTCGGATCCCGAGGCCTGGGCGACTTCTACATGCACACAAAGATCGCAGAGGTCATAGGAAGGACAGGCGCAGTCGTGGACTCATCAGAGCTGGACGATTCAGGAGTGGTAAGGGCTGGTGACAGGTATCTCGTGGTCACTGTTGATGGAATGCACTCCAGGCTGAGCGACTATCCCTTTCTCGCCGGCTTCCATGTTACAAGGGCCGCGCTGCGCGACATCCTGGTGATGGGTGCAAAGCCTGTTGCCCTCTTCTCAGATGTTCATCTCGCAGACGACGGCGATGTCGCAAAGGTGCTCGACCACATAGCCGGTATCGCCACCGTCGGAGAGCTTGTGAACGTACCGCTGATCACAGGCAGCACGCTGAGGATAGGCGGTGATATGGTCATAGGCGAGAGGCTCACGGGCTGCGTCGGTGCTGTTGGTGTCGCAGAGAGGATCACTCCGAGAAAGGATGCAGCCCCAGGAGATGTCATAATCATGACAGAGGGCGCTGGTGGAGGAACGATCTGCGCTGCAGCTCTCTACTACGGGATGCATGATGTCGTGGAGGAGACGCTCAACATAAAGTTCCTGGAGGCTGCAGGTGCGCTGATCGGTGAGAGTCTGGAAATACATGCGATGACCGACGTGACCAATGGCGGGATAAGAGGGGATGCGAAGGAGATCTCCCACACAGCCGGAGTGAAGCTGGTCTTCTTCGAGGATCGGATGAGATCTCTTGTCAACCAGAGGGTTCTGGATATGCTCGAGAGGCTCGAGATAGACTATCTCGGAGTATCGATAGACGCTCTCCTGATAATTGCCCCCGAGGGCGAGGCTGATGGGATACTGGATGTCATAGAAAGAGCCGGCGTCGCTGCTGATATCATCGGCAGAGTCGAGAGAGGCTCTGGCGTGGAGCTTCATACGAAAGAGGGGATTAAAGACTTCTCGCCGAGGTTCAGGGAGTCTGCGTACACTCCAATAAAGAAGTTCGTCGGCGAGGAGGCGACGAGGGACTTCGAGGAGATGCGCGCGCTCGTGGACGCAGCGGCGGAGCGCGCGATTGAGAAGAAGAAAAGGTTCGTGGAGATGATCAGATCAAGGCGATCGGGCCGAGCATCCTGATTTTCTGTAACGCACAGGTTGCGGAGGATCTGATTCCGCCGAGTGCTGGAGAGCAGTGACCGCAGCAGCACGTTAAGCACCACGCTTCATCTATAGTTCTTTGCGTCACTCCATGTAAACCCATTTAAAAGCTACTGGATATGTCATACTTCATAGATGATTTTATGTAATATTCTATATTATAGCAACTTATGCGGAATACTATAATGAATTCAGTGAGGTCATTTGCTGTGGACGATACGGGTACACAGCTCTCCTGGTGCGATGAAGACGCGAGAAACTCCGAGTCATGGGGCACGCGATGGGATTTAATACATCATCGCGTATATTGACACATGGACTGTGATCATCACTGCAAACATATCTGCAGCTGGATAGATGGGATGCCATACCACAGGAAGTATGCTCTGCCGAAGGAGTGCTGCCCCGAGCTGCCTGTGTGCTTCAAGGAGACGCTGATGGGGGAGATGATCCCCGGAGCGATCAGGCAGTTCCGGGGGCCGTCAGGTGCGCATGTTCATGAGTTCGACGATCACTGGGTGTTTCACAGGGACATTGTGAATGCCTCTGATGATCCGGTGGGGCATCTCATCAGAGATGCCCCCGAGTATCTCGTCTCCATGGCGATCGTCTTTCTCACAAGCCTGCTGATGGGAAGAAAGACCAGAGACAGAAAGGCGGAGGCTGCCATAGCAGGTGGCCTCTCAGGCCTATTCGCGCTGCTCCTCAGCAAGCTTGTGAAGTCAATAGACGAGGAGCGGGGAATGGAGGAGGTCAAGGAGATATAACCAGGAGGTTCAACCAGAAGGTTCACTGCGACCTGGATGGCCAGTGCGAAAAAGAATGTCAGACTCATCCTAAGATGCACCCAGGTGACATATGTTCTCTGCGTCTATCTCTGGGCCTTCGCTGGCATCATGCTCAGGAACTTCGGGGGTATCGGCTCGGAGATGACCATGCTCTCGCTCACCTTCATCATCCTCACACCCTCTCGCTGAGCTCCTGCTGCGTCCACGACGATTATCTTTGGATTGCTCGTCCTGAAGGTGCCGACCTCCCATGCCTTATCCGGAGTTGTGCTGAGGTGTACATACCTCTGTGTGGCTGACTTAAGGCCGACCTCAAGGAGCCGCTCTGCCTCCTCCTCTGCGGTCCCGTAGTAGAGCATGGGCAGCTCGTTCTCTGGGTAGTCGAGATCCACATCCACAGAATGGCCGTATCTGGCCCTTATTCGCGTGCCGTTTATCTCGTATCTGCCCTTTGGATCTGACCTGACGAGCGCCATTATGACATTCTCGTTTGCCCATCTGTATCTGGTCCGGATGGCATCCACAAGCACCGGTATCTCCACCCACCCCTGCGGGCTCATCGCCAGCCCCAGGTCGTCGGGGAAGTGACGGAGCGCTCCTGCGAGCAGCCTCCCGAGCTTCTCAGTCCTGACACCATCAAGAACTAGCTTCCCTCTGCTTCCGCAGCTGCATGCATCTCCTCTGAAAAACCCATGCTGCGGGCATCTCCTGATCGCATGCTCTGGATCCATTGATGAACCGGACCTCCACGCCTGAGTACGCTCTCTGGCCTGCAACACAGGCCGACACCACTATCTGTGGAGGGAGAGGATGATGTATAGAGTTATCGGTCTGGAGGGGGAGACGTCGAGATCCACTTAGAGGACTCAGGAACGCCGATTCATGAGGAGCGATGTTGCTGCAGAACATCAGGAGCGCCGTTCTTCAGGAGGCGCATGCGCCTGATGCCATTGAGATGTAGATGTTCCATGCGCCCACGCTAACAAAATCAACAGCTATCGCCCCTAGGATCAGGCCCATTATCCTCGTGAACACCATGATCCCAGTAACGCCGAGGAGATCATCGACATACTCTGCAGATCTGAGTATGGCATAGGTTGCGCCAAATGTCAAACATATCGCTAGGAGCACCAGCATCTTATCCATGAGTGTGCTGCTTGCTCCCATATTCACTATCACTGTGGTTATCGCTCCAGGGCCGGTGAGCAGCGGGATCGCCAGCGGGAATATCGAGATGTCCTCCCTGGTTGTTGCATCCTCGATCTCGGCCTCTGTGACCTTCTTGTGAGGTTTTGCGCGGAGCATGTCTATGGCCACAAGAAAGAGCAGTATGCCACCCGCGACCCTGAGAGAGTCAACGGTTATGCCGAAGAACCTCAGGATCATATCCCCCGCAAGGGCGAAGATCATCGCAACAGAGAATGCCACAAGCGTTGCGCGGACGCATATCCGGCTCTTCTCAGCGGGGCTGGCATCCCGCGTCAGAGAGACGAATACCATCGTCGCCTCGATGGGGTTCACTATTATGAATATTGAGGTGAACGCGTATATGAAGTACTGAAGATATGCGGCCAGATCCAGATCAGAACCCCCAGTGCACCTGACCATCAGATTGCGACTGCATGACAGATAATCTTAATGGGCCGCATGGCGATGGAGCCCAGCTTGAGGCCGCAAAGAAGGCGATCCTGCCGCGAAAATCCTTTTGCACCCCCTCCTTGCGCGCTTCGAATGGAGACGAGCTCTGCCAATTCCCGCGGTTTAAAATACCATTGATGTGATATACTGATGCATGCATGATGTGGTCGTGGTCGGCGCCGGGCCGGCAGGACTCTTCGCGGCTCTGGAGCTATCCGCCCACGGAAAGAGCGTTGTGGTTGTCGATAAGGGCAGGGACATCTCTGAGAGGAGCTGCCCGATGAAGAAGTGGGGCCACTGCCTCCACTGCGACCCGTGCCACATAATGTGCGGGATGGGCGGAGCGGGCACATACTCAGATGGTATACTGAATCTCCATCCGGCAATTGGCGGCGATCTCACGCGCCTGACTGATGATGCCTGGTCGCTGGTGGATGAGGTGGACTCGGTATTTCTGAGATACGGCGCTCCTGTCGAGATACAGGAGCCCACGCAGAGCGATGTGGAGGATCTCAGCCGGAGGGCTGCATCCGTCGGTGCGAGATTCATAGCAATAAAACAGCGCCACATGGGATCCGACAGGACTCCTGAGATAATAAGGGCGTTCAGCGCCGACCTCAAACGGCGAGGCGTCAGGTTCGTGCTGAACAGTTCGGCTGCAGATCTCATAATTGATGGCGACGCATGCATTGGAGTCAGGCTCTCTGATGGAAGAGAGATCAGGGCCGGTAGCACGCTCCTCGCGCCGGGGAGGATAGGCGCACAGTGGATCGGAGAGATGATCGACAGGTACGGCATAAAAGCCCGGTACGGTCCTCTGGATGTTGGGGTGCGTGTGGAGGTGCCCTCGATAGTCATGGACCCCGTCACGCGAATCAACAGGGATCCGAAGTTTCACATCATAACTCACAGATACGATGATTTCATCAGGACATTCTGCACAAACCCTGGTGGATTCGTGGTCAAGGAGGAGTACAGGGATTTCATAGCAACAAACGGCCACTCGATGTCCGGGGAGCGCTCTGAGAACACGAACTTCGCATTTCTTGTCAGGCTTGAGCTGACGAAGCCGATAGAGAACACCACGGCCTACGGAATATCGATAGCGAAGCTCGTGACAACTATCGGCGGGAGGAGGCCCGTGATTCAGAGGCTGGGGGACCTCCACAGGGGGAGGAGGTCCACGGAGGAGAGGATCGCCAGGAATCCAGTCCGGAACACGCTGATAGATGTGACGCCAGGAGACATATCGATGGCCCTGCCTCACAGGATAGTCATGGACGTAATCGAGGGGCTTGAGATCCTGAACGAGATCATTCCTGGAGTAAACGCTGACTCCACGCTGCTTTACGCGCCGGAGATAAAGTTCTACGCCCGGGAGATAAGCGTCGACAGGGACCTGCAGACCAGCATACCATCACTCCACGCTGCAGGCGATGGCGCCGGTCTCTCGAGAGGCATAGTTGCGGCCGCGGCTACCGGACTGCTTGCAGCACGCGGAATACTGAGAGGTCATTAGCACGTCCAGTCCTGCAGATGCAGTCATCATCCTGATGCGGAGGGATGCAGCCAGAAATCCGGGAAAGAGGTCAGGCATAAAGATATCCGCTCTTATGTATTCAGCAACTTGAAGGACATGAAGGCCGGTTGCTGAATGCACTCATACACTTGGAAGGAACGCATAGCGTGACTGGTGCCTCTTCGGGCCAAGTTATCAGATGGATAAGAGCGGAGATATCATGCACATGAGGATAATCGCCGTCGGCAGGATCAGAGATAGATTCTGGCAGGATGCAGCATCATATTATATTAAACGCCTCGCTCCCTACACCAGGCTGGAGGTCGTGGAGGTTCGCGAGGGGGATCCCCTTAAAGAGGGAAGGGAGATTCTCGCGCATCTGAGAGGAGGTATAACAGTGGCGCTCGATGAGCACGGTGAGAGCATGAGTTCCACGGAGCTGGCATCTTGGCTCCAGAACAGAATCGTCGAGGGTTGTGGCGTTGTTAACTGGATAATCGGCGGTCCGGAAGGGCTCTCACAGGATGTGCTGAACCGCTCGGATCTCCGGCTCTCGCTCTCGAGGATGACATTTCCCTATCAGCTGGCGAGGATCATCCTGCTTGAGCAGCTCTACAGGGCTTTCAGGATAATAAAAAATGAGCCATACCACCGCTAGATCGCGGGTATGGCATCGATGGCATCCCTGTTGACCACCGATGATGTATCGCCTAGAGCTGCACCAAGCGCCTTTGCCCTGATCACAGCCCTCACAGGCTTCCCGGTTCTGTCCTTTGGTATGGCCGGGACGAAGTAAACCTCCGATGGCATCGCTATCGGTCCCATTGTTGTCCTGACGTGGTTCCTGATCTCCTTCTTGAGGTTCTCGTCAGCCATGACGCCCTCTTTCAGCACGACGAAGAGGACGATATTCTCCCCCTTGACCTTGTCCGGCCTGCCGATGACCGCCGCATCCGCGACATTCGGATGCGAGACCGCGGCAGCCTCGACCTCTGCATTGCTTATCCTGTGGCCTGCGACCTTGAGGACATCGTCGATCCTGCCCAGTATCCACCAGTAGCCATCTGAATCCCTTCTCGCCCTGTCGCCGCTGAGGTATATTCCAGGTTTGATGTTCCAGTAGTAGTCGTAGTATATCTCTTTGAGCTTCTCAGGCTCTCCGTATATGCCTCTGAGCATCGTCGGCCATGGGGCTGTGAGCACGATGTTCCCGCTCTCCTCAGGACCAACAGCTCTCCCGTTCACATCCAGCAGCTCCACATTGTATCCTGGAAGCGGGAATGCAGGCGAGCCCGGCTTGAGCGGGGTTATAGGCAGTGGAGCTATCACATGGCAGCCGGTCTCCGACTGGAACCAGGTGTCCATTATGGGAGCCCAGTCGTTGCCGACATGCTTCCTCCACCACAGGAACGCATCAGGGTTCATGGCCTCGCCGACAGATCCCATCAGCCTGACGCTTCTCAGGTCGTACTTCTTAGGCCACTCCTCGCCCTCCTTCATGAACATCCTGATCGCGGTGGGCGCTGTGTAGATGACAGAGACGCCATAATCCTCTATGATCTGGAACCATCTCCCGAAATCGGGGTAATCCGGAGAGCCCTCGTACATAACGCTCGTCGCTCCAAGGCAGAGCGGGCCGTAGACTATGTATGTGTGGCCTGTGATCCACCCGATGTCAGCGGTCGACCAGTACACATCAGTATCTTTTATGTCGAAGACCCAGCTCGTTGTGTACGCAGGCCCGACGCAGAAGCCGCCGTGCGCATGGACAACACCCCTCGGCTTTCCTCCAGCTCCAGCTGTGTAGAGTATGAAGAGCGGATCCTCCGAGTCCATCTGGAGGGTCTCGCACTCATCAGGCTGGTTCTTCACGAGGTCATGCCACCAGATATCGAACCCATCCTTCCAGTCGATGCTCTGGCCGGTTCGTCTGTAGACGATCTGGCGCTCTACTGAGGGGGCGTCCTGGAGGGCCTCGTCTGCCTGGGACTTTATCGGGATCGGCTTTCCTCTTCTGTATGACCCATCGCACGTTATCAGGATCCTCGCGCCGGCGTCATTGATCCTCTCGCGGAGCGCGCCTGCGCTGAACCCCGAGAAGACTACGACATGTATCGCGCCGATCTTCGCACATGCCAGCATCGCCACTGGCAGCTCCGGGATCATCGGCAGGTAGATTCCAACCCTGTCGCCCTTCCTGATCCCCAGGCTCCTGAGGCCGTTGGCGAGCTTGTTCACCTCTCTGTAGAGCTGATAGTACGTTATGGCCCTGGTGTCCCCAACCGGCTCGCCCACGAAGTAGTAGGCGACCTTATTTCTCCGCCAGGATCTTGCATGCCTGTCGAGGGCGTTGTGCGCGACATTGCACTTTCCTCCAACGAACCATCTCGCATGCGGCGGGTTCCACTCCAGGACCTTCTCATATGGCACAAACCAATCGGCATATGTCTTTGCCATCTCGTCCCAGAACTCAACGTAGTTCTTTGAGCACCATTCCCGCAGCTCCTTCTCGCTTCTGAAGCCCTTTATCTTCATCCACTGCATCACATTGGAGTTCTCAACCAGGTCGCTCGCCGGCCTGTAGACGTTCTCCTGAGAGGAGACCTGTGCTTTCTCATCTGCCATTTCGGATCGCCTTCTGAGTTTAGTCCATTCATCAGGCAATTGCGGAAAAGACCACACACGGAGTATTTGGCTAACAACACGAATTTTTGTGGCCTTTTTCTGCAATAAAGTATCTTTAATTGGACTTATTCGCTATGAGCTCGCTTTTAATTTATAAATTTGTCGTATAAGATTTATTATGATAGATTTCCATGAAAACACCTGTCATATGCTGCAGATGGCCAAACCAATGTGTATTATAATAGAAAGTAATGCTTCACTCCCACTAACTTGCAAACAGATCAGTCAGACCTGCAGCATGATGACTCTCAGAATCACAGGAGTCAGTGGAAGTTGACTCCCGCAGGCCATTCGGTGATTGAGCCACGACCCGCCACTCCGGAGAGGCTCTGCGAACAGTAAGGGCGGTTATCACCCTCTGATGAGTGTTCGCTGCATGCTGGGTTCGCTCTTATGTATTCAGCAACTTGAAGGACATGCAGGCTGGTTGCTGAATGCACTCGTTAGCTCGCCGGTAGCGCATAGCAGGACCGGTGCCTCCTCGGGCAGGTCATCAGACGGATAAGAGCGGTCGGGTTATGAGAGCTGAAGCCGCAGATCTTGAGGCGACTTCAAAACATGAGAGAATGCAGAGACACGCCCGGCCGAATCGACATGCACGACAGTTCTGGTGGATATCTGCGCAAAAACAGTGCAGCGACTTCACGGCGATGGTGCGATCCAGGAGTTGCGCTCCTGGGTCACGCCGTTACCTTTGTCTTTGCGATGTATCTTATGAGATCCGGGCCGATCCTCGCCTTCTTCTGGAGCTCCTCTGCCATCTGCTCAAAGGAGACGCCCTTGTTGATCATCGACCTGATCTCTTCTATTGTGCTGTCGCTCACCGTGAAGTACTCGTCAAGATCCTTCCTGTGGCCCCAGACATCACCCTCGAGCAGCTCAATGCCCTGCATCTCCAGGAACACCTGAATGGCGTTTGACATCGTCTTCTTGTACGAAGGCGGTACCTGGATCACCCTTAGCCGTGGGCACCTCTGCATAAGATTCAGGAAATCGACATTTGATGCCCTGAATGCCAGATGCACCATTCTTTCATTCGGATTGAGCTGTACGATCTCGCTCTTGGAGCTGACTACCCTAATTCTCATAGAGACTCACCATACACAGGAACAATATCATATTATTAATAGACACTTGTGGTGTATGGTACCGTCTAAATAAAGTTCTACCAGAAATAATCAAAATTAAAATTTTAATTATGATCTTCTGGAAGATCCTGTGCATCTCTGACAGGCAGCTCTGCCATCAATGGATGATGTCCCAGGCTGCTGTACAGCGCGCTCAGCGGCCTGAAATTGACTGAGATGCGGAAGCGGATCATCTGCGGATTATAAATGCCAGAATAATAAGCAGTGGAAGTGCCAGAGTCACAAACAGGCTCCAAAGCCCAAACCGCTCAGCAACGCTGCACCAGGGAGCGCAGAGCCGGCCACCGGTAAGCCCGCCGCAAACAAGAGAGCACCACCATCTGAAGAGAGGGCATCGGGCGACCTTCCAGTCCCTGCACTTCTCAGGTATCCTGCCCATGTACTATGATGTTTTCTCGCTGAAATAAATGCTTAACTGCTATACATACAGATTAAAAAATATTATAATATCACCTGATCGTGTGGCTGAACCGCTGGATCCACGCAGGTACGCAGGAGATCTGAACCCCGTGAGTTCCTGAAGAGGCCACAGCCTCAAGGTTCACCTCAGCCTGGATTCTATCTCCCGCTCCCTGAGCTTGCAGAGGTTCTCAGCCCCGCGCACATAGAACCAGTAATGGACCACCACCAACAGTCCCCAGCCCACTATTGGGTAGTACATAGCCCAGCCGGGGATTGTCTTTATCGTGCCCATGGCGTTGAGAGCTATCCAGATGGCATTCACCACAATGTAGATTGCTATGTGAAGCTGGAACAGCTTCACCTGATCCGAGACGGTCGCCTCTCTAAAAAGTCTTTTGTATTCTTCCAGAGTCGCAGCCACAGTTCCACCTCCTCAATTATGTGGATGCCTGCTTCCTGATGTGAGGGTAACCGACCATGCACACGCACATTTAAGGCAACAGATCGCAGATCATGTCGTCACTGGACCATCGATGCCAGCACGGATGCATCCCCCAACGAATGCAATGGTCTGATCTGCACACGTGCACCTCACGCCAGGAATTAATACTGTTGTTCTTCAACCTTATATATGTTGTTCTTGTTTTTGGTGGACCTGTCCGAATAAGATAAAAAAAACCAGAACTGAGCATAAAATTGGTTCCATGCGTCATCGGTTAAGATCGACATGTGTAGAATTGGACTTAATAGTCTCGCTCTTATGTATTCAGCAACTTGAAGGACATGCAGGCCGGTTGCTGAATGCACTCATACCCTCGGAGGGAACGCATAGCGTGACTGGTGCCTCTTTGGGCCAAGTTATCAGATGGATAAGAGCGAATAGTCTTATCTCGCCTCAGTACTGCAGGACTCAAGTCCACAGGCGGTCGATTTGAATCAAACTCTCCACTATGGGGAGATCTCAATTTGTAAAATTT
>JARYLI010000022.1 GCA_029907715.1 Methanothrix sp. | reverse complement strand
CAACAACTCAGAAGTACCTCGCGCTCACTGACAGCGATGTTGCAAGGGACATCTCGAGGGCGTCGTGGTGACGTGCAGGATGGCGGTCAGCAAATAATATCAAGAAATGGTGGTTCGAGGAGAGATCGAGCTCGACAAAGCCGTTGGATTGTGTCAAGCTTTAAACGACATCGCTCCTCTTTCCGAAGATATCGGGATACCTTTGGATCTGCTCGTTCAGACCCTGATCGTAGCGTGTGACGACTACCCTGTAGCCACTGGCAAGAAGCTGGCTTCGCAGCTTCTCATCATAAGCGCGCTGATCCGGATTGTCATGAACCGACCCGTCGCAGAATACACACACGTTCGGCTCGTAGAAGAAGTCCGTAATGCACTTCAGCTCCGGTATGTTTCTCTGTGCATCGTCAGGCAAACGGTACCCGCCTTGATATAGAGTGTCGATCAGTTTTCGCTCCAGCTCCGACCTGCTGTCAGTACGGCTGCGAAGCCACAGGTACTGCTCCCTTCGAGTGCGATGGCCGTACTTGAGCTCCGTCTGACGTTTTGTCATCTCCATGAGGAAGTCACGGACACTGTAGCGGTTGAGGAGGTGCGCCACTGGCTGGTTCGAGTAGCTGAGCAGGCACTCGTAACAGGCCTGGTGTTCATCCTCGGCCAGATCAGCTCCAGTCTCCGGGTCGAAGTGCAGGATTCGCAACGCTTCTCTTGCAACCTCTGCCAGTGCATACGGGTCATTTACCAGCTGGCGCAGTACGCCGGCACCACCCTCAGCAGCCTCGTAGAACACAAGCGCACACCAATCCCCATCACCAACCTGTTCTGCCACCAGCTCCGACTCCTCAAGCTGGTATAATTGCTCGATCGCCCGCTCCAGTGCGAACATCAGGCTCGTCTCGAATACGAGATCCCATCGCAGCGATTGATCCTGAATGCGCATGTGCAGGAGGTTCTGTGTGTCCTGGACGCAGAGCTTCACGCGCTCGATCTTGGTGGGGTGGGTGGTGAGATTGCGGTTGTTCTCCAGATCTCTATCAGACACCAGCTCACCACTCTCCATATCCACAGGGAAACCCTCTACACGGCGTGCCCGCCAGCCGTGGTTCACGATCATGATCGTGGCGGATGGCGCGTACCGGAGATCAAGCATGTTTTTCACCTGAGCGTCCACGATCCTCTGACTGCTGGTCTTAGATGCGAACCGATAGGTCATCTGCAACCTGTACCCCTTACGCGTGCGTTCCTCCTCGTTGCACGTGATCCTCTCGCGCCTGCGCAGGGCAACGTTGGGCATCTCAAGAAGCGATACGACTGTGGAGTTGGACGCATCGAAACGCGTCTCGCAGACGGTGCACATGTCGTCATCGATATCGGCAAAGGCTGAGCACATTTTGCAGATCTTTTTCTGCATCCTGCGCTGCTCCAGGCCACCCGGGGGCGACTGGAAGCGATACACCTCCCACTTTGAGCCCTCGTGGTAGACTATGTTCTCCGGGCCGAACTCGCGGATCGCCAGGAAACGCGGGCGCGCAATGAACTCGCCCTGACCACGGCGCGGCACCCAGGCCCGCACGGGTAGCGCTGGGAAGTTGTAGCCCGGCAGGAACCCCTCGCTGGCAAGATACCTGTATGGGTAGAAGTCGCCCTCCTCGCGCGCCACGTCCTGCTGCAGTAGCAGGTTGCGCTGACGAAGGGCCTCATCTTGCAGTCGTTTGGCTCTTTCCTGGATCTTTTTATCGCGTTGCTTCATCATTTGATTCGCTCTGTCTAGCTGGCTGTTTGCAGCCCGGAAAAGTTCACGCCACCGGTCGAAGGCATGGTCGAAGGCGGATGGGGCCTCATTTATAACACGATCTATCCAATCGTCTGTGAACCAGCCGGAGCTGCTCAGCTCATCCCGATCGTGGGCGATTATGGACTCTATCCTGGATCTGAGTGTCCCCAGGAGATGATCGCTCAGCTGGAGCTGGGCTGCGACCGTATCGAGCATCGGCAGCGTCTCCAGATCGATATTTATAACGTTCTCCACAGACTGATGCAGCGGCAGGTTGACTGTGGCCAGCCACTCTGCATGCACGTGTGCCCGGATGAGGGCCTCGTTGGTTAGATCGATGCGTGGGGCCTGCACGCTGCCTGCCACCATCTCCTCACGGCTGCGGAAGAAGTACTGATCGTGGGGGCTGTAGGCACCACAGTAAGCCATGATCAGCCCTGCCTGGCCCTGGCGCCCGGCCCTGCCGCTGCGCTGCGCGTAGTTGGCAGGTGTTGGGGGGATGTTGCGCATGTGGACCGCGTCCAGGTCGGCGATATCGATCCCCAGCTCCATGGTCGGCGAGCAGACCAGGTATGGCAGCGGTGGATCCTCGATGCCTCGGAACCTACGCTCACGCCTCTCGCGCTCGCCCGGAGTCACCACCTGCGCGGTGTGCTCCCGCGCCTCCAGGGAGGCAAGATCAGAGGATGACTCCATGTAAAACTGCTGGAAAAAGCGGTTCACCTCTGGAGTCAGGTCTGTCGTGCGTCTCGCCCAGATCGGGTCGGGTTGCGGAGGGGTCCCGTCTCCGAGGCGCCAGATGATGCATCCAGCGTCTAAACGGTAAAGACGGTGGTCCTCATAAGTGTGCTCTCGCAGCAGCCCCCATCCTACCAGCACGTTCAGAAGCATGTCAAGCAGGCGCTCGACGTCCGCGGGGTTGAGCTGGAGCGATCGCTGCAGGTAACGTCCGAGGAGCGATCTCGCGGTGATTTTGAAGTAGCTCTCGCGTGGGAGGCGCGCAGCCTCGCCGGGACGCATGAGTGCAGGAGCCGGATATATGGAGGGGTTGTCGGGATCGAGACCCCACAACTCGTTCAGATGCTGATTTGATTGACTACGGATCTTTTGCTGATGGTCCTCATGGAGCACGCGGGCCTCAATGGCAAGCTGCTTCCGGAAGTAATCGAGCACGGTCCGGAGCACCTTTGCGCGCATCTCGGGCGAATAACCAGCAAGCACTGGCATATCCTTGAAACGTTCATCCTGCTCGGCCAGCTCGTAGACCCCATCGTAGTCTATCTGGAGCAGCCCAACGTCTTCGAGGTTCGGTTGAATGACCCGCCAGCCCCGACGGAGGTCCTCGTAGATGCGGTATTCTGTAAGCTGCTCGAACGCGTTCCAGACACGCATTGCGCTCGAGCTACTGGGATCCACTGATGGGTTCTGCGCTATATCCGAGACATTCAGACTGATGCGTTTCACGACCTCGCTGGCGACGGTATCGAAGCGGAGCTCTTTTCTGCCCTTCAACGCCTTGTATAGCGCAGCTCGCAGCACAGCCGACTTGACGAAATCGTTGAAATGGGCCGCCTGGAGCGAAGCATCCTGGCGGTTATCGGTAAAGGTCAGCAGCTTCTTCTTTATGGCGTTGGTCTTGGCAGCGTTTAGCAGGATCGATGTGGCCAGCGCGGTTGTGGCCGTGGATCGCCCCTCTGTTGAGAGTGTTGCAAGCTTGGAGTACTCCCCCGCCCTTGCGGTGTAGTACTCGCCACATCTCAAACAGATCCAGAACCGCTCCTCCTGCCACCACATCGGGGTGGCACCCTCAGTCTCGTTCCCGCGGTACTCGCCATCGGGCAAGAACCTGCCGTCTGGGAAGACCCAGACCTTTCGGGGCACACGTTTTCTCCAGGTGGGCTTGATCTTCCCGGTGCGGCTGTCATACCATTCTGAGGGGATAATCTCATCGATATCCTCAGGCATCTCGGGTGAGATCGGTGTGAGGTATCCTGGTGTGCCCTCCTCGAGCAGGTCGTCGCCGCCTGGCGGCAGCGGCCTGAAGTGTTCACCTGTATTCGGGTCATCTTTCTTCACAACCTCGTAGTGGTCCTGGCCGCAGATGCGGCAGAATCGAAGTTGTGCCCAGAGAATTCGACCGTTAGAGGGTCTGTATTCCAGGCTGAACCTGCGTTTATCCAGAGGCTCGAGTGTGGCGAATACCGCCCTGCCCTGGCTGATGAACTGATGAAGCTTGAAGGGGAACAACGACCGCCCGTTGTTCGAGCTGTCGGGATGGAGCAGTATCTCACGCAGCGTCTCCCTGCACGCATCTTCATCCCGTCCCGTGATCTCTTTCAGCTCACGCGCCACATCAGATAGCGTCCGGGGCGTACGTCGGCGCAGCCTATTTCCATCCTCCAGCTCGACCCCCAGGGCGTATTCCATCCACCGCACCAGCGGGTGCCTCCGGAAGAGCTCCGGGTCGGATGGCAGCGGCTCGTCAAAGCTGCTGCTGAGCTCGGTCTGAGACGGCATACCCCCCTCGGTGAGAGGTTCGAGAGTCTCCTCGATCACGTTCTCCGTGCCAATGCGGTGCCCGAAGAAGCGCGATGCGAAATCGGACACAGCCATCCTACGCTCTTCTGCGGTGGCGTTCCTGTGCGCGACCATGGTTGCGCTGGTGCCTATATGGATCACAGGGTTGCGGTTCATGCGAGCCTTGATCCGGCGGACGAGCATGGCGACGTCAGCCCCCTGGCGCCCTCGGTACGTGTGGAGCTCATCGAACACCAGGAATAGCTTCGATTCAACCTCACGAAACAGCTCTTTATCCTCCGGCCGGACCATCATCAGCTCGACCATCATGTAGTTGGTGAGCAGAATGTGCGGGGGGTCGTGGCGGATCGACTGGCGCTCCTCCTCAGGGGTCTCGCCGGTGTAACGTTTGAACCTGACTGGAAACTCGCGGCCGGTACGCTTCTCGTAATTATCCTTCAGCTCTCTGAGCATCTCGAGCTGTGAGTTGGCCAGGGCGTTCATGGGATAGATGATCAGCGCCAGGGGTCGCTGGAGGTCAGGCTCACGGACGACGGCATCCACTACTGGTATGAAGTAGCACAGGCTCTTTCCCGAGCCAGTGCCGGTGGTCACCACGAAGCTCTCGCCTCGAGATGCCCGTTCGATTGCCTCCACCTGGTGCTGGTAGAGATGTAACGGCTTTCCTTCCTTGTTCCTGAATATGCGTGCGGTCTCGGGATGGATCAGACCCCGCTGAGCCAGCTCATCCACGGTTGCAACACGTTTGTAGGCAGGAGAGAGCTGTAGCAGCGGCTCGGGCCAGAGGCGCTCCTCCTCCATCAGCGCCTGCTCGATGAACTCTCGGGCACGATCGTCCGCGATCTGTATGAACGAATGCACAAAATCCCGATAGTCTTTCAGAATCTGACTGTGAAGATCAAATATCGTCTCGGTCATGCATCCTCCTTTTTCATCAGCCTCTCCCAAGCCTCCAGCACAAGCCGGCGTGTGCGGTATTCGCCATACTCATTTATCTCCTTCTCCTTCAGCACCCGGAATGTCTCCCCAGGGAAGCTGCTTGATGCTGCACGTTCCTCATAGCCCTGCTGATCCAGCGGATCGTCCACCTCCTCCCACGGGTCGAGTATGTTCTCCAGCTCACTTTCTGTGAGGTCTGCCGGATCCAGTATGTACCGCAGCTGTTTGCGTGTCAGACCGTACAGGCGGGCGTAGAATGCGTCCAGCTCGGCCTTAAGCCGGGCGCGTCTGTCCTCATCCCATTTGAATGGAGGCAGGGGGATCCCCTTCGCAGGATCGGTCTCGATCTCTTGATATGCATCGATCCAATCCGGCGGGTCCCATCTGTGCCCGCCTGTCTCCTGCGCATTCTCATCCCACTGGAGGCGAATGGCTGCACGCAGCTCATCATCCGCGTCCCTCCAGACGTCATCTGCAAAGGGCTTGATGTCCCAGGATGTGTAGGTGAGCTCCAGGACGCGCGGAATGATAAAGCGCAGGTCCTCAGCAGAATATGCAGCGGGTGGGAGCACAGGGAGCTGTCTCTTAACATGGTATTTTAGATGTGTTCCACTAATTTTTTGCCGAGTGCAGTAATCGTGCACGATTGAGCATTGGTCGGCTAAAAGACATCCTAAGGTTACGTGCTCCTTCTCAGGAAACATTAGAAGCAAGGTATCACCACACCCCACCCGCGGCACAACGCAGGCGATGACTGTGCGCTCGTCGGTGGAGCGTGCCACATCTCGCCATCCCATCAGCCATCCTCGCTCCCACTCGCCCAGCGTATGCTGCACCTCCTCTTCCGCCACCCAGTACCAGGGCTGTGCCAGGAAGGCATCGTCTGCATGCTCTTCGCACCCTGGTCTGGGGAGATGTGTGCTGGATCGGTCCTGAACGCCTTCGTAGGTGCCGTAGCGGTGATCGTAGTGCCATATCATTTTCGCCTCATACAGCGGGAGGTATACCTTATCTCCACGCACGAACCGGTTGCCCCGGAGCTCGAACCCCTTCGCCTCCAGAAGCTCACGCGTGCAGAAGAGATGGGAGTCAGAAGCCATATTGAACAATCCCTGCTTGAAAGAGACACCCCACGGGTTCTCTTCTGTCTTCTCATTTACCAGCACAGGCACGCGCTCGTAGATGGCGCGTGTGATCTCTGCATCCTGGCGCGTCCGGAAGATTGGAAGCGTCCTGGTGTTGGGGTTGATGCGGGAGATGTCAGATGGCGCGAGTCTGAAGCGGCGATTCGGGTCACGCAGGTGCTCTGCACGGGTGGCGAAGAATACAAACTCTGGAGAGGAGCGTTGTGTCCCCCGGCCTGGAGGGGAGTGTTGTGTCCCACGGCCAATCGTCAGCAGGCTGAACTTGTAACTGCGGTGCACATGCGGAAAGACGCCCTCCCGGTTCTCAAAATCGAACAGGCTGACCAGCTCGCCAGTGTCCACCAAATCAGCGAAGAAGTGTTTGTTGGTGTCGTCGGTGGATATTCCTGTGGGAACGATGATTCCAGCGCGTCCGCCATCGCGTAGCAGTCTGCGCATGCGCTCTGCGAATACCGAGTAGGTGTTGATGCGCCCGCTGCCAGTGTGTGGATACTGGCCGGAGCCGCGCAGGAACCGTCTGGTGCTCTCGGAGTCGTGTATGGCGTTCTGATACTCCTGCCAGAGTTCCGGCCTGGTTGCGGCCAACCCTTTTATGAGTTTTTCGCGGGCGGCATCGTTCGGGGCCTGAGCTATCTCAGGATAGCGACTAGCAAAAAACTCTTGTTTCTCAATTTGGATTTGCTCCCACGGTGGATTTCCCAGCACCACATCGAACCCACCCTGCTCAAAGACTTCTGGGAACTCCAGAGGCCAGTGGAAGAAGCGATTGTTCCTGGCCAGCGTGCGTGCAAGTTCCATCTCCGGGCAGGCGTCGCCAGACCTGAGGCAGCCGCGCAGCGCGGCTGTTGTGATCCCGCCTGGCTTGGATTGGTCATACCACTGGAAGAATGCAGCAACCCATAGATCGCATGCTGCACGCAGACGCCCCCCGGCTCTCTGCTGCGATTCGTATCGTTTCTTCTTCTCCTCTATATTCTGGGGCGATTCGTCTTGGATCCTGGCCAGAGCTATCGACTCAGCCAGAATGCGATCTATATCCGGCTTCAAATCGAAATCCGTTAACTGTCTGTTCAGGCGCTCTTTCTTGTTCTGTATCTTCAGCGCGGAGGCTCTCTTGCGATCCTCTCCGGAAACGGGTGCAAACGCCTCGTCCGGAATTCCACTCTTCAGGACGTTAAGATCAATGACACCGACCAGCGAGTCGCCGCAGCGGATGCGGTGATCGAGGAACGTGAGCGGTTTCCCGGGCGTGTAACCCTCGATCCACAGTGCAACGCGGCAGAGCTCGACTGCCAGGGGGTTCTTGTCCACGCCGTAGATGCAGTGTGTGATGACGTCCCGGGTGGCACTGCGCACCTCCTCAGGCGAAGGCTCCCCCGCTCCGGTGCGGATGCGTGCCAGCATCTTCCCGAGATGGCGCGCGGCTGCAAGCAGGAAGTGGCCGGAGCCACATGCTGGATCTACGACCCTGATCGACAGCAGGGCTCTCTCCTGACCCTCCCTGGTCTGATCCTCCCTGGTGGAATCAACCTTCAGTCGATTCACCAGTTGATTCAACCGATCCTCGACCGCCGGCTGAAGTGCTGATCGGACCAGCTCTCCAACCAGCTCCGCGGGAGTGTAGTATGAGCCGGTTGATTTTCGCTCTGAGCCGGGGTGGAGGTCGAATGATGGTGTGCTGCTTGTGTTTATCCAGGGGTGGTAGTCGAGCAGGCTCTCATACACAGAACCCAGCTCCTCCACGTCCAGCGCAGCGTAGTTCACCCTCCTGGGAGGGCTCGAGGGCGAATCCTGGTAGTTGATCAGGTACCACAGGGCGCTCAGAAGGTCCCTGTTGGTTATGTGGCATTCATCCAGATAGATCGGATCAAACAGATCGCCATCGAGCACAGGCAGGTCGAGCAGCTCTGCAGGCGGCCTGTTGCCGATCTGAGGGAATCTCGAATCTTCCGACAGCAACCTCCAGAGGAGACGGAAGGATATCCAAAGGTCGTGATGCCCTGTGTAGGCGCTGCGATCGTCCACCAGCCGGCGCAGACGGGTAATGCTGTAGTGATTCAGGTAAAGCGGATTGTTGCTGATTAACCCACGGTCCTCTGAGACCATCAGGAACAGAAACCGGTAGACAAGACGGAGCAGCTGGCGGTAGAGGTCCTCGGGTGTGATGCGCCGGTCGTCCGCACGATTCGTGATGCGCTTCCTCAGATCATCGTTCTTGGGATGCGCCAGAAAGCCATTGGCAAGGCGTTTGATGCACTCCTCCACGCCGTCACGGAGCTTATCACGCACCCTGCCGCCCTGCTCCACCGAATTCTGGTAGTACCTCTCCAGGAGGCAATGGTGCGCGTCTGCACCTGCCTTGGGGAAGCGTGTGCGGTGGATCAGGCGGTAAAGTATTACGAAATCCTGGAAGAGCCGCTGCTCGAAGATGGCCTCCAGATCGAACTCGACATAGCACTGCCTCCGGATGTAGGTGCTGTCACGCAACAGCCGCAGCACCCTGCCGTTGGTGGTGATCCCCCAGAGCGCATCCGTGCGGTTGAGGAACTCCTGCAGGAGCGTGTGTGGCGCGAGACGTGGCCGGCCGCTGGACGCCACCCGTCCCAGATCCTGGTTCACTCCCACGATATGCACCGGAGGGGCGTCATCATGCTCGCCCGCGCGGTGCGAGATTGCGAAGGTCAGCCCGTCAATGGTGTGCGCCCTGCGGTTGTAGTAAAGCTCGTAGCCGATCAGCCCCAGGAACGGAATGACCCAGGCGTCCCTGGTGACGCTCGTCCCAGGATCGGTCTCCTCGAGATTCTCGATCCGGTGCTTGAACACCCGCCATATGTCTGTGGCATCGGCGAAGACAGCTGCAATCTCATCGGTAAGACCGCGTCGGCCGTCCAGACCGAAATCGCGTGGCTTCTGTCCTGGAAGGTCCTCGGCAAGCATCTGATCGAAAATGTCGGGCGCAAACATCCCGCCCTCAACACGTACAGCTTGAAACACCCTCATGGTCTTACCACCGGCTGCAGTATCAGGATGCCAAGCAGGTCTGGTGGGAGCTGGGGTTTGACCTTCATCTCACGCACGCGCAGCCTGATCGCCTTCCTGACACGCTTGTGGCTCTCTTCCAGTTCCTTTGCCCTCAGATCGATCTTCCTCCGGATGGCCTTCTGAACCCAGCTTCCAGCGCCCCATCCTCCATCCGACGCGCTCCAGTCCCCGATCTCCTCGAGGGCTGCTCGAACAAGCTCGCGCTTTTCACCGGCCGGGATGTTCGCATCCGGCCTGGCTGCAGCGAGGAGGTGAAGAGCTTGATCATCGCTGAGCCAGGCATCCTCAGCCGCACCGTGGGGGGTGCGGCTGTATCTCCATCCCATGACCCGCACCTCCTCAGAGATGAGCGGCTCGCGCTGAGGCACCTCCACCAGGTATCTCACCCGCAGGAGGAGCAGTGCAGTCATGATGTCCACAGCGCGGGTGCGTATGGCGCCGCACCGTGACGCCACAGCATCCTTGCCCCTGGTGAGCGCATCCTCAAGGAGGTAACGTGCGAGCGTTGAGACAAAACGGTGATTGCGTCCAACGTACTCAGCCCCCTCCGGGGCTGGCGAGACAAAGCTTATCCGCCACTCTCCATCACGGATCTGAGGCAGCTCATGGCGCACCGCATACGGCAGAGGCATCACAGCCGGATCGGAGACGTCGATGCAGAAGACCCTAGGATCACGTTTGTCAGCACGTACAGCAATGCCGACACGCTGCGCTGCGTTCAGGACGAACTCGCGGACCGCATCCGGGTCGCCGAGCACAGCATCGGTAACCTCGAGCTCGCGTCTGACCTCATCTGGCTTCAGCGACCTCTGCGCGTACCTGGTGCGGTTGATCCTCTCGCGTTCTGCTCTCTGATCCCAGGTATCGTGGAAACTGCTGATCAGCTCGGCCTCTGAGGTGAGACCCCCGTCCTCAGCAAACCTCATCTGCAGCTGCTGTCCTCTGTGACGCAGGAAGAGCGAGTTGAGCACCGCCTCCATAACGCTCTCGCTCTCCTGCGGGACGGGGACGTAGGTGCCCAGAGCCATGTGGATCTCACGTGCCTTGTCGAGAAGGACCTTGATCACGGCGCCGTCAACAGGGTTGTCCCGGCCGTAGAACCGGACCGCCTTGACCACCCTTGCCTTCTGGCCGTACCGGTCCACCCGGCCCTCGCGCTGCTCGAGCCTGTTGGGGTTCCAGGGCAGATCGTAGTGCAGGCATGCGGTGAACTTCTCCTGCAGGTTGATCCCCTCTGAGAGGCAGTCTGTGGCCACCAGCACCCGCGGACGGTCGACACTGATCGCATCGATCATCGCACGGCGCTCCTCATCGCTTATCCGGCCGGTGATGGCCGTGACCTGCACCCTGTCACCCAGAACGTTACGCAGACTATCGGCCACGTACTCAGCTGTGGCGACGTACCTGCACCATATTATGGGGTTGAACCCGTCTCCAATAAGCCCCCTTACAACCTCAATGCACCGGATGAGCTTTGAGTCATCCTGCTTCCCATAGATAGCCCCGGCCTCTTTCGCCAGCTGGCGCAGCCTGCGTCTGTCCCCGTCCGGCAGGCTCGACTCCGCCCTCCACACAGGAGGTGTGGGGGTTTCGTCATCTGTGACATCATCCGACTGCTCGAAGATCATGGGTCTGAACTCGAGCTCATCATCAGCTTCCTCCTCAGCCTCATCAGAGCTGCTCACTTCACGCACACGGTTCGTCAGAGCTGCAACAGCTGCAGCCGGGCTGGACATCACGCAACGCAGGAGGGCCAGAGCCGCCCAGTACCGCACACGACGCTTGCGCTCCTCCAGCCCCTCGCCGGTGCGTATGATCTCGTAGCAGAAATTGTATGTCTTCCAGAAGAGATCTCTGTATGCAGGCGAGAGCGTGTAGGTCTCGTCGAGGCTCTGACGCTGCGGGAAGCAGTGTTCGCCCTCCCAGTCGTGCTCTATATCCCTACGTGTGCGCTGCACGAAGTGTCGCGCCAGCTCGGTTCGCTGCCGCTCGTCCAGTGAGCTGACATCCCACTCTCCGAACTCAGGCCGCAGCAGCCCCAGAAGCGATCGGAACGCGGTCTCAATACCACTGTGCGGGGTTGCGGTCAGCATGATAAAATGCCGGGTTTCGTCTTTTGCGATATCCTTCAGCAACCTATGACGCTGCTGCTGGCTCTTGTTGCTCTCGCCCGTATCTGCAGCACCGTGGACCTCGTCAACTATCACGAGCTCGGGACAGAACTGGAGGAACTGGTGCCTGTTGCGATCGCTCTTCACCCAGTCGATGCTGATGACCTGGATCGGGTAGTGCTCGTAAATGCTCCTGTCAGGAGGCTTCTGTCGCTCGAGGCTGGCGATTGTGCTGGATCGTATGACCACAGCGTCCAGGTTGAACTTCTCACGCAGCTCCTTAGCCCACTGATCGCAGAGGTAAGGTGGTGAGAGCACCGCCATGCGCTCCACCTCGCCCCTGTCGATGAGCTCTCTGGCGACCAGCAGCGCCTCGACGGTCTTGCCAACACCCACATCGTCGGCTATGAAGAGCCGCACAGGGTCGAGCCGCAATGCCATGAGAAGTGGCACAAGCTGGTATATCCGCGGGCGAATCGAGATCCTGCCCAGGGATCGGAGCGGTGCAGCTCCGTCACGCAGCGTTAGACGAGCTGCCTGCCAAAGCAGATGCGCGCTGGCTGCGTCAGAAACGTCCTCGGGTGATGGCATGGGAAACTGGGAGAGACGGATGCCTTCTTCCGGCAGATATTCCTGCATTATTTCAGACAGCGTCTTGTGGACATACACAACCTCATCAGTGACCCCGGTAAGGGGTCGCAGTCTGATGATCTCTGAAGCGCTGCTGGGAAGAAGGACCCAGTCTCGATCTCGGAAACGGACAATGACGCCAGGCTGCATCTTATCACTTCATCTCCTAGATTCCATTTATACGCTCTGGTCGCATCTCTCCAACCACAATCTTATGAGGTTTACCATGTTTTTCGTGTCTACTTAGATGGCCTCCGCTGGGTTCAAATTTATGCCGGCAGTATCATGGTGCTATACTGCACCTATACTGTAACTCAAATGCACCGAAAGTGTAATCATTTTGCACCGCAACAGTACTGCAAAAGCAACTTTCTGATCCTGGTGTGCACCATGCCTAGAATTTATGCGTCGATTGATGAGGCAGAATTGGAGCAGATAGATAAATACGCGCGAGAAATGGGTATCAGCAGATCACAATTAGTAAGTAAAGCGTTGGAGACCTTTTTACAAAAGGGCGGTGAAGATCTCGAAAGTCTGCACCGCGAACTGGAGCATGCCCGCACCGAACGAGAGGAGGCGTGGAGAGAAACGGTGCAGTTACGGCGCAAGACAGAACAGTTAAGCACCGAGAATGATCAACTGAAGGTGCAGCTCACCAATTTACGGGAGTCGATGAACGCGATAAATGATGATTATGTGCGGTGCAAAGAAGATCTCGCGCGGTGCAAAACAGAGTATGAGAAAATTATCGAGACCGTCAAATTAAAAGACGATGAAATCGCGTTCTTAAGATCACACGTAAGCCAGCTCACTCAGAGCATATCACAGCTGTCTTTGAAACCTGGTGAGGAGGAGGTACGTAAGAAGCGGTGGTGGCGATTCTGGGGGTAGGGGCACATCATGCGCAGAATCAGCAAGGCAGTAAGGGAGAGGATGGTTGTTTTGATATGTACGCCAGTCACCATCCTCTCATGGGAGAAACCATTCAAATATGGAGTTTGCATTTCAGACCTGCCAGTGGCGATACGTCTGTGATCTGGTTGCCCCTTAGGTTCAGATCTTGCAGGTTGGTCAGAGCTGCAAGTGGCGATACGTCTGTGATCTGGTTGCCCCCCAGGCCCAGCGTTTGCAGGTTGGTCAGAGCTGACAACGGCGATACGTCTGTGATCCGGTTGTTCACCAGTTCCAGCGTTTGCAGGTTGGTCAGAGCTGACAACGGCGATACGTCTACGATCTGGTTGTTCCCCAGGTCCAGCTCTTGCAGGTTACGGCAATACTCCAATCCAGTAAGATCTCTGATTTCTGACAGATTCGCATGGAGGATGGTTATATCATTCAGGTCCTCGATATATATGGGGCCAGTGGGTTTATTGATTGCAGATCTTATTGCATCCTCCAGCCGGTCATCTGCGAAGACGACTTCTTTGCCATTTGATATTGTGGTAGCTGCAGTCGACCCTAAATTAGCTGATGCTACAGCTAATAATACAAGCACCATCAAGGTCTGAAAGAGGTTTTTGCCATTCATGGGACTCACTGTACAGTAATATGCTACATCACATATGATTTTTCGCTACTGAGCACAGCTATCCATCGTGTAGTAGTACCACACGATACGATGTCTTTATATTGAATGTGGTACTACCCAATGACTGGAGCGTGGTCTGGTGCACTTGACCCCATCCAGGCGCAGGGCGAGGCAGCTAAAAGCCGAGGCTGAGAGGTTCGAGAGGGAGGCGGCGATCCTGCAGAAGATCGATAAGATGCAACCGGCAGCGAACCTGAGACTTCAGACCGCGGCGGAGTACCGAGCGAGGGCGGAGCTCCTGGAGAAGCGGGCTCGGCTCGAGGACCTGAGCGTGCGGCAGGTTGCCCTCCGGAAGGGCAATAAGACGTACTGCAGATGGATAGCATCCTGGAGGGAGGGCTCGAAGATCAGGACGGTATACCTGGGGAGCTGCAATAAGATCACGCGGGAGAGGGCGCTCGAGAAGGCCAGGAAGATGAAGGCTCAGGCGCTGGGCCTAGAGCTTTGACTGTGAGGAGATGAGGATACATGACGGAGATTGAATCAACAGGCTTGAAGGCGGAGGGCGAGAAGGAGAGCGTGGCGTTAAGAGAGGCAGAGGCAGTAAC
>JARYLI010000021.1 GCA_029907715.1 Methanothrix sp. | reverse complement strand
AGCCGCTTCTTTGGCATCACATACCCTCCTCGAAGCAGCGCGTGAAAAAGAATCCAGCATCTGATAGAATAATTCTGATGAAGTCATAAATCAAAAATCGATGTGCTCAAATGCGGGGTACGGGATTCGAACCCGTGAACTCCTGCGAGACGGGATCTTAAGTCCCGCGCCTTTGGCCAGCTTGGCAAACCCCGCAACGATCCCGCGGCTTCCATTCTGAATATAAATATATCGGTACACCGTGCATAGAACCGGGTGGACATCAGCCCACACACAGGAGGAACCTGCGGCTTCCGCGCTTCAATCTGTGAAACCCGATGTCGACGATCTCCTGCTCAGATCTCTCGATCCCGGTCGATGTCGGGTCACCTCTTGGATGCAGCTTCCTGCATCTCATCCAGAATGACTGCAGCAGCATTGAGGCCTGAGCCCATGCGTATGAGCGATGCAACAGCTGCTGCCTCGAGCATCTCCTCCCTGGTCACGCCAAGCGCTCTTGCCTGCTCCATGTGCCTTCTAGTGCAGCTCTCACATCTTATCGCCACAGAACACGCCAGTGCTATCAATGCCTTCTCCCGGGCAGATAGCGCTCCGTCCCCCATGATCGCGGATGCAAGCGATCTGAACGTGCCGCTCATTCTCACATCCGCCGAGTCCAGAAATCTGTCAGCTCCCGTCTTCTGCACATCAACCACCTTGCGATCCGACACTGCAACTTTCACCTGGTGGCCACTGCCCCGCCACCTGGCCTGAAACCAGAAATCGGGATCGACACCTTGAGGGTGAGCTGGGGAGATCGAGAGGCATGCAGCTGCAGGTGCCGCCCCACAAAGCTGTGTTCCCTGCAAATCTACAGACGCGAGGCCACTGGAGCGGGTCACCTTCCAGGGATGCTCATCTGTCAAGCACCTTTGATGCAGCCGCAACCCCCTCGCCTGGCGCTTTGATCACACCCTCTTTTGCGAGGACAAGCTCTAAAGCCTGTATGGTTCTCAGAACATCCCCCTCAGAGCATACGCCCATGGTGCCTATCCTGAAGATCTTCCCCTTCAGCCTCTCCTGGCCGCCTGAAACGACAACCCCCTGCTTTTTCATGCCGCCCCTGAGCTTTTCATCATTGATCATCGGCGGGATCTTCATCGCTGTAACTGTGTTCGAGTACCTGGAGTACTCATTCAGGACAGGGAAGAGCTCTATACCCAGCGCTGATGCCGCAGCTCTGACAGCCTCAGCGAGCCTGGCTATGCGTGCTCTCCTCGCCTCGAAGCCCTCCTCCTTCGCCATGTGCAGCGCCTCCTGGAGCGCATAGAAGAGAGGAACCGCAGGCGTGAATGGTGTCTGGGTGGGCTTCTTTCTCGCGCTCTTGAGATGCGCCCTCAGATCCGCATAGTAGCTACCTGAGCTCTCATTGAGCGCCTCCTCTGCACGCTCGCTCACGGATACTATCGCCAGCCCGGGCGGCACGGCAAGGCACTTCTGCGACCCTGTTATCGCTATATCTATACCCCACTCATCGGTCCTGAACTCGTTTCCGCCGATTGAGGATATGCCGTCCACTATGAATATAGCGTCGTGCTTTCTCGCAAGTCTGCCTATCTCCTTGGCAGGATTGATTATGCCCACAGAGGTCTCGTTGTGGACCATGGCCACTGCCTTCACACCCTCCTCAAGCGCTGCCTCCACGCGCTCGAGGTCGAATGGCATTCCCCATTCAAAATCGACTGATATCGCTCTGCCGTACCTGTTGCCTATCTCCGTGAACCGCTCGCCGAACTTTCCGTTGGTTATAGTGAGTATCCTGTCGTCACTGCCTATCAGCCCGCCAACAGCAGCGTCCATCCCGCACGTGCCGGACCCGCTCATGACCACGATCTCGTTCTTTGTCTCGAAGAACTCCCGCAGGAGCTCCCTGCAGTCGTCGTATATCCTGCCAAACTCCGGGCTCCTGTGGCTTATCATCGGCTTCGACATCGCGCGAAGCACCCGAGGAGCAACCTTGACAGGGCCTGGTATCATAAGAAGCGTATCCTCTATATCCAATAGGATCACTCTCTCTGAGGGGCTTACACAGAGCTTGCTTTTAAACGTTGTGCAGTGCTCCAGCTCTTCCTTGCGAACGGCGGCAAATCCCCGTTCTCCGCGATCCAGTCCATCAGAAACCTCACCGTGGCAGGATCTGAAGGATAGCCGCTTCCGAGCGGGCGGCCGAGTGTGGCCTCGAGCTCTCTGATGGATCTATCCCTGGCAACCTTGGCGATTATCGATGCTGCTGCAACCACGATGTGCTTCCTGTCTGCATCATGCTCTGCCAGGATCTGCATCGATGCTCCTGATAGCTCCCTGACCCTCTGAGCGAACCTCTCAGCATTAACATCAGCTGCATCGAGAATGGCGCGATCCGCCCTGAGTCCGGAAACAACTTTGGAATGAGCTCTCACCATGATCTCATTCATGGACATGACCATGCGCAGCTCATCGATCTGCTGCGCGGTCACCTCCAGAACGAACCTCCCTCTGGCCCTGGAGATTATCTGCCTCTCGATGGCCTCTCTCCTTGCTGGGCTCAGCAGCTTTGAGTCCTTCACGCCAAATGCTGCCAGATCGAAGATATCCTCCTCGCTGAAAACAACACCAGCGACGAACATCGATCCGATGACAGGCCCCTTTCCGGCCTCGTCCACTCCGAGTATGAGCATCATACGTAGTTTTTGATATCGTATATCAAACATTCGTGCCCGGCTCGTGCACTTGTACCATCCTGATGCAATCCTGCAGGATTCGTCAATGCAGGTGGACACCGGTTCCTGAGAGACCATTCACCGATTCGAGTCATGCGACCCGAGCCAATTTACAGCTCGACGCCATAAATCCGCAGCTGCATGGAACCGAATCGGGGAAATTATCGTTTCAAAAAAAGTAATGGAAAATTATTAGTAGAGTAGCCCCGTTCATTCTGTTGCAGAGGATGGATATGGGTGTGTTCAAGAGCCTCCGGATGAACCTGGGATTCTGGCTGAGTCGCATTTTCGGCAAAAAGCGTGCACGAATCGGTATCTACGGGCCACCAAATGCTGGAAAGACCACACTGGCCAACAGGATTGTCAAGGACTGGAGCGGGGATGGGGCGATAGGCACGGTATCTCCAGTCCCACACGAGACCAGAAGAGCGGTTCGAAAGGAGGGCCTTGTGATAAATGCAAATGGCGCGAGCATTCACCTCGATATAGTGGATACGCCAGGAATGGCCACAAAGATAGATTTCAGGGAGTTCATGGCATATGGCATGAGCGAGGAAGAGGCCAAGAGGCGGGCGAAAGAGGCTACTGAGGGAGTCATAGAGGCGATCAAGTGGCTGGACGATCTTGATGGCGTTCTTCTTGTCATGGACTCCACAGAGGATCCATACACGCAGGTCAACGTCACTGTTATAGGCAACATGGAGGCAAGGAACCTGCCGCTTCTCATCGTGGCAAACAAGATCGATCTGCCGAACGCTGCCCCCTCAAGAATAAAGGCCGCATTTCCTCAGCATCCAGTGGTCCAGATCTCGGCGCTGGAGGGGAACAACCTGGACGAGCTGTATAATGCAATAGCATTACACTTCGGGTGAGCATATGCGGGAAGTACAGATGGACCTCATATCTGAGGAGAAGCTGAACCGCATGACCTCAATGGAGAAGATCCGGCTTATCCTTGACAAGGTCAAGACGGGCAGGATAGTGGTTCTCGAGAGCGGACTCACTCCAGAGGAGGAGGTGAGGCTTATAGAGATGACCATGACGGAGATACGGGTCGATGAGTTCTCAGGAATAGAGATCGAGAGCTATCCTGCAAAGAGGGAGAGCTCCTTTGTGGGCAGGCTGCTTGGAAGAAGCTCATCAAAGGGCAGGATGACGGTGATAGGCCCGGCGAACCAGCTCAGAACGGTCGAAAAGGATCAGTACCAGATAAGCACCAAGGTCTCGGTCGGGGATTAGATGCCACACATGTGCACCAGATGCAGAGAGGTATTCGATGATGGCGCAGATATCCTCAAAGGCTGCCCGAAGTGCGGCGGGAGGATGTTTGAGTATATCAGAGAGCGCGAGACGCTGATCACGGAGGCGATGGGTGTCAGAAGGCCGCCCAGGAGAACCGCGGCCATCGCCACATCTGTTCGCGACAGGAATGAGATCAAAGAGGAGATGCGTAGACAGCAGGTTGTTCCTGAAAACCCAATCCAGCCGATTGCCACCCAGACATCTCAGAGCTCGCCCGAGGATCGCCCGATAGAGAGCGTCAGGATCACAGAGCCGGGGAGATACGAGCTGAATCTGCCGACGCTATTCTCGAGGGACGAGCTTGTCATGGCATTAAAGGAGGGGACCTATCTGATAGACCTGAACTCGGCCTTCAGAAGGTCTAAGAAATAAAATATCACTCCCTCTCGACCGTTATCTTGAGGCTCTTCCAGTCCTGGCTCACCCCACGCAGGGAGCCGGCCATGCCTGCAGATACATTCCCGATTATCTGCTGTGTGAAGTCGTTCAGCGGTATCTCAACGCCATCCACGACCAGGCTGACCTTCATGCGGTTTTTCCCTCTCCGTCTCGAAAGCGGAGCTCTTGGATGCTCTTCAGGCCCCGCCAAATATCGCTATGGGTGGCGTCCAGACCGTCACATTGGGCCTGAGGTAGTTTATCTGTGCGCCCGAAAGGGCATGTGGCATTGTTATTAACGTGTTCGTGCCAGCTGTTATGTTGGCGTTCATTATTGCGAAGGACGGAGTGATCGTCACCGGCTTTGCAGCTGAGAGCTCCTTCGGCTCGATCATCGAGCGCTGGATCTTCCTGCCGAGCGTGCTGAGCTGCACGACGCCCGGGCTGGCATTGCTTATGGCTGGAGTGTAAGGGCTTATCCTGGGAAGCGAGACGGCCTCGGTCTTATCAAGCGTGCTGAGATGGATCACGTCGATCGCGCCTGCGGTGATGACAGATACAAGCATCAACGAGATCACCAATATCATTGTGTACTTCATCTATCAACCTCCTTTTTGGATCTGATCTGCGTTTCATCATTTATTCCTTTTGATAGGCCTGTCTGGCAAAGGACATGTTGAGCCCATGAAGGGCAAAGATGAAATTCTAGAGCATCTTTGAGCGGCAATGGAGGTAGAAGCCATGAGAGTTCTGGTCAGTGACCCGCTGGCCGAGGAGGGCATAAGACGGCTTGAGACGGCCGCAGAGGTCGATGTTATAACCAACCTCTCTCCTGAGGAGCTGGTTGAGAGGATCAAGGGGTATGATGCTCTTGTCATACGCAGCGGGACCAAGGTGACGGCGGATGTGATAAACGCAGCAGATAGGCTTAAAGTGATAGCGAGAGCAGGTGTTGGGGTGGACAACGTCGATGTCGATGCTGCAACAAAAAAGGGCATAATAGTCGTGAACGCCCCGGGTGGAAACACCATATCAGCTGCAGAGCATACAATTGCCATGATGCTGGCGCTCGCGAGAAACATCCCCCAGGCGCATGCATCTGTCCGGAGGGGTGAATGGAACAGGAAGAAGTACACGGGCGTCGAGGTCTTCAACAAGACACTCGGCATCATCGGACTCGGCAGGATCGGGACAGAGGTTGCAAAGAGGATGAAGGCATTCGGGATGCGCATACTCGCCTACGATCCGTTTATAACAGAGTCCAAGGCTGCAGAGCTTGGAATAAAGCTGGCAAGCCTCGAGGAGATCTACAGGGAGAGCGACTTCATAACTGTTCACACGCCTCTCACTCCGGAAACGAGAAACATGATCGATGAGCCTCAGATCAGGCTGATGAAGCCAACTGTGCGGCTGATAAACTGTGCCAGAGGGGGCATAATCAACGAGGCAGCACTGGCCAAAGCGGTTGCGGAGAACAGGATAGCCGGCGCTGCAGTGGACGTTTACACAAAGGAGCCACCTGTGGGGAACCCTCTTCTCGAGCAGGAGCGGATCATAACAACGCCACATCTCGGAGCGTCAACCGCTGAGGCACAGATCAATGTGGCGCTCGCTGTTGCAGATCAGATCATTGCCATAAGCAGGGGCCAGCTTCCAACGACCGCGATCAATCTGATCTCCATACCGCCGGAGACGATAGCATTGATGGAGCCTTACATGGATATCGCGGAGAGAATGGGCAGGCTTCTCGGGCAGCTTGGGACGAGCAGGTTTGAGCATCTTGAGATCGTGTATGGCGGATCAATCGCGGAGAAGGATGTCCGGCTGATAACAATATCGGCTGTTAAGGGGCTGCTGTCAGCCATAGGCGCACATGCGAACCTGGTCAACTCGCTGACACTGCTGAAGGAGAGGGGCATAAAGCTGATGGAATCGAAGACGGAGGCAGCGAACGGGTACAGCAATCTGATAACCATGCGCCTGAAGACCACCTCTGAGACATTCGCAGTTCACGGCACTGTTTACAGGCCTGATGACAGGAGGATCGTCCAGATCAACGACTACAGGGTTCATGTTCCGACAGAGGGCAATCTTGTTCTGGTCCTGCATGAGGACAGGCCGAACATCATAGGGCCGGTGTGCGTGGTTCTGGGCGAGGCAAATATCAACATCGGGAGCATGCATGTTGGCAGGATCTCACCAGGCCAGCCGCAGCTGATGGTCCTGAACGTGGACACTCCTGTCGGTGACGAGACCCTGAAGAGGATACTGAGCGTCTCAGGCGTTCTGAGTGCGAGGACGATAAGCATGTGATGATGGCCCCTCAAGGCCATCTCTTAATGGTGCAAATAGCAGCGATACATCGCGGTTTCGACGGGATCATCGACGATCTCCGCTCAAGGCCACCTCTTAATGTCGCAAATAGCGGCGCTCTCATCCACCTGTATTGACCTGCCAGAAGATGCGCTGCCTCTGCTGTGCGATCGTGGCGATTGAATGAGTGCTTCCAGCAGCCACTGCACGACATACAGGCTGCCAAGCACAGAAGAGCGCAAAAATAATGAGATCTCATTCAATCGTGAGATCTCCTCTCCTGTGGCTGCTCTCTGCCCCGAATTCAGCTCCGGACCCAAATGATGAGATCCGTGGCTCGAATTTCGTGATCAGAGCGCCGATGCAGCCACAGGCATTCAGGCTGGTTTTGACATCTCCACGAGATCACTTAACTTGACGAATATCACATCCTTCCTGGAGGCATCATCGATGAACCTCTCAAGCGCACTCAGGTACTCTCCAGATCCTGAGATGTAGCTTGTTATGAGCACCACCATCGGTTCGCCTCTGCTGATCGCATCATCCATCCCTCTGGAGAGGAGCGAGTACCACTCATCTCCGCTCATGTTCATCTCGGCAGCGCGCCTGTCGGTGAGTATATATACTTCAGAGTCCGCTGAGATCCGGGTTACCGGAACCACGTACAGAGTTGTGTTATCCAGCTGATACGGCCTGGATGCGTTCGTGCTGAAGAACATGTCATCATCTATTATGTAGCTGATTCCGAGGCTCTCAAAGATTGCATAGTCGCTCTCATTTATCCTCTCAGCTGGTCTGTAGCCCACCACGCTCTTCTTCTCGGTTCCGCATATGTAGCAGTTCTCAACCTCCCGTTTGGCCCTTCTGATATCTCCCATCGACAGGTTTTCGCCACCCGGCCCATTCATAGCGATCTCGTGGTTCGCTCTGGCACCCACTCTTGTTATGAACAGTGTGTACTCGTTGTCAGCTGCAATATCTCCTGTGGTGAGGGCGGTGAAGTTGATCTCCCTCGGGTCCAGTATGTTCAGGAGATTTGTTGTATAGTTGACCACATACTCTCTGCCGGCGCCTCCCTGCGGGGGCATGGCGATATCCAGTATGAGCGCGACCTGTGCCTTATTATCCATCGGTATGCTCTCGTTTGCAGCGCTCATGGTCTCCGATACGTTCTGGGAGACCGCACCATTCGTGCCGAACAGAAGCATAACCACAAAAAGTGCTGTCAGTATTCGCATCCCATCACCTCTCGTCTAGTTATACTCACTCTACCCGTACTTCTGATTAGTATCATACGTACTTATAATACTTTTTTGTGACCCTTGCCGATCTGGATGTAGATCTCAGAAACTCCGTGACGTACCACGCAAACCTCTGATCGCATCCTGCTATACATCTGTGACGAATGAATGGAGTGCTCACAGCAGCTGCGCTGCGCGACCTTTCAGGCTGTAATGCATAGGAGCGGGTGGATGGGATCTGAGAGTGTACAACCATCACGATGCCCAAAACATTAAAATAGAATTTGTATACTAACTACAATTAAGAAGAATTGATACGTAACATGTGTATTCACACAGACGTTACTGTATATTTTGCAGGAGGTGTTGATTGGTGAACTCACGATGGTACATGCTGGCGATTGCATTGGTGTTGATATCATCGCCTGCAGGTGCTGTAGTCGCTGGAGGCTTTGCGGACCTCGGGAACAAGCTCGTGGTTTCCGGGGAGACTGTGACGCTTCAGGCTCCTGAGGGCGATTACATCTATGCGTGGTCTGCTGTGGTTGATGGCAGAACGATCGCCCAGGGAGAAGATCGGGTCTTCACCTTCACCGCACCAACGGTGAAACAGGAAGAGGGCTCGAAGGTTGTGACCGTAGATCTCCTAATAAGGACCAAGGTTGGAGGATGCGTCAACCAGGCGACCGGCAAGATAACGGTTTATCCGATGCCTGTGTGCGGCATAGGGGGTCCTGAGGAGGTTACTGCTGAGGAGACTGCGACCTACAGATACACAGGCGGTACTGATGGTAAGCTGACATACGAGTGGAGCGTGGATGGCACTCCCGCAGGTGCGAATTCTGATACACTGCAGGTCGACTGGTCGAACTACGTTCCCGGAATGCACAAAGTCGGGCTGAAGATCACAAAGGACTACTCTGATGTTGTTCCCAACGAGCGCGATCCCTACAGATCTGTGAGCTGCGAGCTTTCTGTCAATGTGACCTACACATCAGGCCTCGCTGTCACAAAGACCCCATCAGTGAACACAGCCAGGGTTGGAACCGAGATAACATACACCTACGAGATAACAAACACAGGAACCATACGGATCAAGGACATAGTTCTCAGGGACGACAGGCTTGGCGAGATAAAGCCTGACAAGAACATGCTCAAGCCGGGCGAGACCGCGACTGCAACTGCAAAATACACCGTTAAAGAGACAGACCTGCCAGGGCCTCTGACAAACAGCGTGACCGCAAGCGGCGAAGAGATGCACACAGGAAAGAAGGTCGTCTCCGGGACAGCAACCGCCTCTGTGACACTGGAGTACGCAGCGTCCATCGCCCTGGACAAGTCAGCTGCACCAAACCCGGCAAGGGTTGGAGACACAGTGACATACACATACACAATAACAAACAGCGGCGAGGTCACGCTGAGGAACCTGAAGCTCTCTGATGACAAACTCGGAGATATATCGCTAAAAGAAAAAGAGACGGAGCTGGCTCCGGGAGAGAGCATAACCGCCACAAAGACTTACAAGGTCACAGAGGAAGACCTGCCGGGTCCGATTGTGAACAGCGCGACAGTCAGCGCGAAGGATGTTCTCGGCGTGGATGTCAGCGCTGAGGACTCCGAGACCGTCAGTCTCACATACACTGCGAGCGTCAGCATCGAGAAGACTGCCAAACCCTCTCCTGCGAACGTCGGCCAGACGATCACTTACACATACACGATAAGAAACACCGGAGATGTGACGCTGAGCGAGATCACAGCTTCAGATGACAAGCTCGGAGATATATCGCTAACCAAGACAGCGCTGGCTCCGGGAGAGAGCATAACCGCTACAAAGACTTACACTGTAACACAGGTAGATCTGCCAGGCCCGATTAGAAACACCGCCAGTGTCAGCGCGAAGGATGTTCTGGGTAAAGACGTGAGCGCAACCGCCAGAGCCTTTGTGGACCTGACATACAGGGCTGCTCTGAGCGTGACCAAGACGCCTACGCCATCGCCTGCTGGAATCGGCCAGACTGTGACTTATGAGTATGAGGTCAAAAACACAGGAGACGTGACGCTCAGCGATGTCTCGCTGGATGACAGCGAGCTCGGCAGTGTGGCTCTGAGCAAATCCGTGCTTGCTCCGGGCGAGAGCGTCACTGGCACAGCCCAGTACACTGTTAAAGAATCCGATCTGCCAGGGCCGATCACCAACACAGCGACCGCGTATGCCAAGGATGTTCTGGGCAACCCGATTTCCGCGTCTGCATCCGCATCTCTGCCGATCTCATACACATCGTCGATAAGCCTGGAGCAGCTGCCTTCGAAAGAGAGCGTGGCTCTGGGCGACAGCGTCACGTACACCTACACCGTGACGAACACGGGCTCCACGACCATATCGGGAATACAGGTTACAGATGAGAGGTTCGGCCCCATAACGCTCGATAAACAGACGCTCAAACCCGGAGAGTCTGCGACAGGCACTCACACATACACGGCAACCCAGGATGTCATCGGCGAGGAACTCAGCGGAACGCTATCGAACAGCTGCAAGGCGACCGGAAGGAGCCCGGTGGGAGAGACCGTCACAGCATCCGCCACATCCAGTGTTGAGGTGAGGAGAGAGGCGCTGACGCCCATGGTCGGCTGTGTCAACGACAACGGAGACGGCACTTACACTGTGACATGGGGATACAGCAACCCCAACAGGGTGGCGGTGAAGCTCAAACCCGGAAAGCGGAACATGTTCAGACCGGGCAATCCGCACCAGGGACAGCCAGAGGTCTTCGAGCCGGGCATGAAGGAGAACGCGTTCGTCACCCGGTTCAGGGAGAAGAAGGTCGAGTGGGTGCTAGATGAGACCGCGGCGACAGCTGACAGCGGTGCGACCTGCCCGAGCATCTGTGCGATAGACGGCTCTGACACGCTCTGCACGAACAAGGAGGAGACGTACACCGCGAACGTGCCAGTGGTCAGTGGCGAGAAGTACGAGTACGAGTGGAGGCTGGACGGAAAGACGATAGGGAATGGGGACGAGGTGACGATATCAGGGTCCGGATACAAAGAGGGCGATGTTCTTAAGCTGGAGCTGCGTGTGACAGCGCACAGGAAGAATCCACATACAGCGGAGGAGGTACCGCTGATCCAGTACTGCACGAAGGAGATAAAGGTGATACCTGAGCCGGTCGCAGAGATAAAGATCCAGTAGGTGCAGCATATGCTGCACAATCTTTATCAGAGATCGCTCAGGTATCTTATTTTTGTGAGCAAGCATGATGCAGGGTTCTCCGGGAACAATCACCATGCTCCAGAAACATGGGAGTTATGCTATACACGTTTGGCAACTTTAGGTCTTGCAATGCGGCTGCTTAGAGCAAACATTCGCTCAAGAAGAATGCATATCATGACCAGCGCCTCTTCAGGTCACCAGAGGGATAAGAGCAACAGTTGATGAGGCAGACGAGATCATGCACGTCATCCTCTGCAGGTCATGTGCGTTAATCCTGGCTTGCATGGTGCTGATCCAGCTGGCACCGGCAGAGTGGCCTGACTGCAAGTTCCAGTGCACCGCGAAGGATGTGGTGGTTGAGCGCGCGTACCTAGGAGACGAATCAGGCAGACCGCTCCAGCCGTGCTCTCAGGGTGCTGTCACCGAAGCGTACATCTGGATCAACATAACCAACAGGGCGAGCGCGCCGAGGTACAACCTGGTTCTGCTCGCGGATCTTCTTGTTAATGGTGATCTCGAGAGGATCGAGAGATGCGTGCTTGATGTTTTGCAGGGCAAATCGACCATGTCCTTACCGGTCTGCAAGATCGAGTGGAGATGTGGCGAGGAGATTCGCATCGAAAACATGATCCTCAGCTGGGAGACCTCCGGGTCGAGAGGGTGCGATACATCGAGGATGAAATGCGGCGAGAGGACGACTCAGTGTTATTCGCATCCGGGGATGAGCGTTGGTATCCCCCTCTCAGGAGGTTTTGAGTATAAGACGATCTGCAATCAGGTGTATCTCAGAGATCTGACTAGGGGCGGTGCGGCCCCTTACACCTACGAATGGGACCTGGGCGATGGGAGCAGGAGCTTTGAGGCGGATTTGGTTCATGCATACGCGCGTCCCGGCAGGTACCTTGTAACCCATAACGTCACAGACTCGAATGGCAGAAGATCGAGCAGCAAATCACTTATAACGATCGAGGGATGCACATGTGAGATCGACGGTCCTGATGTGGCATGCGAGGAATCGGTCCAGAGATACACAGCAAACGCCACCGGCGAGGAATACATATGGATGATTGATGGAAAAGAGGCCGGGCGCGGAGAGAGCATTGAGATAAGGTGGTCTGAGTTCGGGGCTGGAAGCCACGAGCTCAGGCTGATCTCCGGCAGCATATCATGTGTGAAGGAGATAAAGGTCATACCGAAACCTGAGATTTTCATATCTTTTGTGGAGGAGTGATGCTGATCTCATCCAGGCTCGGGGTGTTCGCGGTGCTGATGCTTCTCGTCTCAGTATGCTCCGCGGATGATGGGAGAAGCATCACCCTCACAGGGCCTGAGGGGGATTACATCTACCACTGGACTGCACAGGTTGATGACAGGGTGATCGCCCAGGGAGATGACCGGATCTTCACATTCAATCTTCCCGAGACCCCGGGGAAGAGGGTGAGGGTAACGCTTCTCGTTAAGACCGTGGAGGGCGGATGCGTCAACAGCTCCTCTGTAGAGATCGTGACAGGCCAGCTCGGCAGGTCTGAGATACATCTCGATAAGGATTGCATATACACGAGACCGGCACACGTCGGCGATTCTGTCGTCTACACATACAACGTCTCTAATTCCGGGGAGAGCGATCTCTTCGACGTAAATCTCACCGATTCGCACAGCTGGGGTCCTGGATGTGAGCCTGTGTACATAAGCGGAGACGATGGGGATGGCGTTCTAAGTCCAGGGGAGAGCTGGCACTACGAGGCGAGGTTCACGCTCCCAGATCCCAGGAAGTACGGCGCTTCAGGCGATGCGGTTCTGAGCATAATGGCAGCCAGAGAGACAGGCGAGATCGTCAGGTCGCTGTTGAAGAGAAAGCAGAGGCTTGAGGCGAAGCTTTCCATCGTCAGAGAGAGGCAGAGAGGCTTCGACATCTCCAGGGCGTGGAACGTCTCCTACACCAGCCAGAGGCTCAGGTTTGAGAACCACACGAACAACATCACGGGGGAGTACCTACTGGAGTCGTTCGATGCGAGCGGTCTCCTGATCTCAAGGGAGTACCGCGACCCGATATCGCGCGCGACGCTCAGAACCGAGTACAGGCGCGACGGGCGTGTATCCTCTGAGGAGTGTCTCTTCGAGCTGACAAGGGAGTACATAAGAATCGAGTACGATGCGCCATCTCCCGGATACAGAACGTACACGATAACAGATTACACAACAGGAGACACGCTCATCGCAGTCCAGGACCCGTTCGGGAATATCGTGAGCAAGGAGTACCGCAGGACACCGGGATACAGGGTGTACGAGGAACGTGTCATGCTCACGAACACCGCGACAGTAACGGCCAGAGACGCCAGAGGTCTCCCGGTATCTGCGATCGACACCTTCACGCTCGATGTTCACAGGCCCCTGCCCACGCTCAGCGTCCGCAAGAGCTCCGATCCTGAGATCGCATCCCGCGGCTCGCTCCTGAACTACACCATAAACTATGAGAACGCGGGATCCGAGGATGCGCATGATGTTGTCGTAACAGAGCACTACGACGGCAACTTCAGCTTCATATCCTCAGATCCGCCGCCTGATTCCGGCACAAACGTGTGGCATATCGGGGATCTGAGGGCAGGCGAGTCGGGAACCATACGTATCCTGGGGAGAGCATCAGAGAGCGCTGACATCATATCAAACAGGGTTGAGATCCAGAGCGCTGAGGGATCCCGTGATGAGCACATTCTGAACACCACCGTCATCAGCGCAGGCCTCAACATAAGCAAGAGCGCGTCCGCAGGTCTCGTTGTGCCCGGCTCGAGATTGGTCTACAGGATAACGTACAGCAACGATGGATCGCACGCGCATAAAAACGTCCGCATAACCGACGTTCTGGATCCAGCGGTGGAGTATGTGAGCGCATCTCCTGCACCATCCAGGGTTTTTGATAAAACCCTCATCTGGAACATACCTGAGCTCGCACCCGGGGCAGGCGGCGAGATCGAAATCCAGGTGATTGTGGGGAGCCCGGAGAGGGATCTCATCGTCAACACCTACCGCATAGATTCCGACAGGTTCGTGGGGGTTAACACCACCCTCATCACAGGCGTCATCCGGAGCCTGTGGATAAACAAGAGCTCTGACAAGGATGTGTATGCGCCGGGCGAGGATGTGGTGTTCACGCTGAGGTTCGGGAACAAGGGAGCTTATGATGCACATGATGTCAATGTCACGGATGTGCTCCCAGACCTGGAGCTGGTCAGCGCCTCGGGAAGCCCCTCTTTGAGCGGCAGGAGGCTCGTCTGGAGCATCGGCGATCTGAGGAGCGGCGAGAACGGGACCGTGGTGATAACGATGAGGGTGCCGGAACGATCGAATCTCGTTTACAACGAGAGCTCAAGCGTCTCGGGCGATGGTTTCGTCAGGGTGAGAAAGAGCTTCTCAACAGCCATCGAGGCCAGGTCGCACACCAACAGGGCGTATATCACCGGTTACTACAGAGATGATGGGAGGAAGGTTTACCACAATGCTTCGACCTCGAAGAACATAACGGTCGCTGGAGATCCGGGATCCGAGATAACAACTAGAGAGCACGGCAGCGGCTACTACGAGGAGGAGCTCCTTGCGAACCTCAACCTCTCGAGCAGGAACGTCTCCGTTGGGAAGGATCTGTTCGCGGAGCACAGGCCCACAAGCTTCTCCCTTCCCAGGAGGAACGTGGAGTTCAGATCATCATGGTTCGAGAGCACCGAGTCCAGAAACCGGAACAGGGAGGAATCGGTCAGGGGCAGCTACATGTACGCCAGGTCCCTTGATCTGAGCAGCAGGTACCAGGCTGACCCGAACCAGACCACATTCAGGGAGGTCTCAGAGGTCGAGCAGGGCGTGAGGCAGATCAGATACGTCTCCAGGGAGGCATCAATAGATGAGAGGTACGCAGGGAGCTTCAGATCCGAATCGTCGATCGACTCATATGGCAGCGGTCTTGAGTACAGAAGATCATCATCAGGAGAAGGTTTTGTGGGCTCTGAGCTCCGCGCGGGATCCATGGAGTCCAGGGAGAGCGGGAGCGGTTACTATCGTTCAGACCTTATCCGCCAGACCGGTATCATAAAGAGAGATCTTGAGGCTTCGAGCTCAGAGACGAACCTGACGCTTCTGGGGAGGGATACAGGGTTCAGGGGCCTCTGGCATGAATCCTCCATGACTAAGGACCGATCCCGGGGTCTGGTGCTGATGGAGCGCATCAGCCAGGCGCCCCACATCAGGATGGAGGCGGAACTGGGAGGGTCATCACTATCCATGCTCGGCGAGTTCGAGGGCAGGGGTGAGATCAGAGCCGCGATGGGCAGGCCGGAGACGCTCAGGGTCGAGCAGGATCTCGCCGGCAGGTACAGCATCGATCTCGCGGTGAGCGTCTACGCTGTGCCAAAACATCTCTATCCGCACATCAACATCACGAAGACGGCGGTGCCTGTTGATGAGAACACTGTGATGTTCATCATAAACGTGACAAACGACGGGAACGAGCCGCTGAGGGATGTCGTTGTGAGAGATGAGCTCCCCGCGGGTCTGGAGATGATCAACTCATCCCTCAGGCCCACAATGGAGGGAAGATGCATCAACTGGAGCATACCGGCCCTCGAGATCAGCAGGAGGATGGAGATAAGGCTGTTCGCGAGCATGGATCCTGAGATGGATGCCTTTGAGAACCACGTCAATGTCACGGCAAGGGCTGAGAGGGCTTATGTCTCGGAGGAGGCATCCGTCATGTTCGACAGGGAGTGGCTCTCGTGCTGCATTCCGGAGAGCAGAAGGGCTGAGAACCTGACCGCGGAGAACCAGAACCTCACAGCTGTGCTCCCGGAATCGTACAGGTGCATCGGGATCAACGGGAGCTTTGAGGACTGTGAGGGCGCGATGGATGAGCTATACGATGAGATGGAGAGACGGGAGGACTGCACAAGGGGATGCGTGTGAGCACGATATGACAGCATCCTGGATGCACTGAACAATCAGCTCACTCCATCACCGATCTGTATCTTTTTTATCAGCTTCCTGATGTCGTTTGTGGCGATCAGGTGGATCATAAATGGCACCCCTATAAAATACGGTAGGTACTGCGGGTATGCAGGCACCACCAGGAAGAGAGAGATGTTGGTCACGCCGTGTGCGACGGATATCACCGGCAGGCTTCTTGTCGACCAGAAGATCACACCGAAAACTGCGCCTGCGAATGAGACATAAACCAGCTCTTGCGGGATGTGGTAGCCTGAGTGCATGAAGCCGAATATTACGCTTGTTATGAGAAGCCCTGGAATGGATCCGGCTCGCTCGATCATGACGTTCTGGAGCATCGATCTGAATATGAACTCCTCGATGAATCCAACGAGGAGTATCATCACCGCTGCGAGGATGAGAACGTTCTTCGGGTTCACCTCTGGCAGGAGGACCTCAGGCCTAATCACCTGATACTCACCCCATCCCAGCGCAAAGCCTGATCCGATCGCCAGCGGCAGGTATGTCAGGAAGCCTCTCAGCGTTAGGCCGGTCTCCTGGCGGTCGAAGATGCCCTCACGCATGATCATGAAAACAGGAAGAAGCATGGGCATGTAGATCGTCGCATACGAGTAGAGCGTGAGATTGAAGAACACCGGCATCGTGACATTCAAAATGCGGAAGAGCGACAGCATCATAACCACAGGATAGATCCTGTCACTGCGGATCATCGCCAGAGATACGAGCAGGATGATGTTCAGGGCATGAACTGCGATTGCAGCCTTCATCTGGCCAAGGAAGATCAGCATCTCCGCTATGATAACCAGGGAGATCGGCGAGACGATATCCAGGTGGAACCTTTTAATGCATTCCTGTGTCAGCAGAATCCGCTCCTGCCTGCTATCGGGTCTGAGAGAACTTATATCCCACATTCCGCATTAACGCTCCAGTCCGTAGTATTTTTCGCATTCTGGTCCAAATAGTTTTATTATTTTCAAAGTATTCTCGTTGAGGTTAGCGATTTTCTGGTGTTTCTCGCCGCACAGCCATATGTTGACTTCGGTGACACCGAGGAACATGAACGCGATCCATTTGAGAGTTGGTTTTTGTGTGGGTTTCTTCAGCTGATTTGGTATGGATTGATTTGATTCTTGCAACCTTTTTCTGATCAGCCACTCTGCCACGGAATAGATCATGAGTGAGAGGACCATGATCATGGCGAGAGCTTCGATACGTTCTTCTTTTTTGAGGTAGACCTCTGCGACTCGGAAGCTTTTGTCTTTGAGGAACCTGAATCCGCGTTCTACCTCTTGCTGTCCTTTATAGTAGCTGAGTAGTGTATCAGGGTCGATATTGAGGTCGTTAGTTGCGATTATAAACCTTCCGAGCCTGGATTTCGTTTTTTCGACTTTTTCCTGGTCGAGTTCGATATCCGCGTCTATAAAATACATTTCGATGAGTTTTTCGCCGTTTTTAGGTCGTCCTCGTTTTTTATCTGCTCGTTTGCAGACCTTTTTGAGAGAGATA